>CBDBMP010000005.1:0-119517 GCA_965207495.1 Caldilineaceae bacterium | reverse complement strand
CTAGGGTATACAGGTTCGCGTCGCGAGCAGAGGTCTATCCCCGCGTGTGCGGGGGAACCTTCGGCGACATGGCCAAGGCGATCTGGCGCGAGGGTCTATCCCCGCGTGTGCGGGGGAACCAGCAAGTGCGAGCTGGAGAAACCGGAAACGGAAGGTCTATCCCCGCGTGTGCGGGGGAACCAAACGGGTTCAGCGTGCGCGGCTTGTCCTCGGCGGTCTATCCCCGCGTGTGCGGGGGAACCTGTGCGCGGGAGAGTTATCGCGTCTTGAATGGCGGTCTATCCCCGCGTGTGCGGGGGAACCGATCGGTATGGGTTGAATCCTAACGAAATCATGGGTCTATCCCCGCGTGTGCGGGGGAACCGACATCTCGCTCCTCACGTCCGCGCTCGGCAGGGGTCTATCCCCGCGTGTGCGGGGGAACCCCGCTGTGACGACTCCCCAGACGGCGGGAGCGAGGTCTATCCCCGCGTGTGCGGGGGAACCCCCGGATGTGCGAGCCGAACTGCAGAGAGAGAAGGTCTATCCCCGCGTGTGCGGGGGAACCGACCGCCCGCATCTGCTCGCGCGCCTCGTCGGCGGTCTATCCCCGCGTGTGCGGGGGAACCCTTGTTCGATGGTGCTGGTGCCGCTTATCCACGGGTCTATCCCCGCGTGTGCGGGGGAACCGAAGCCCGAACGAATGAGAGACGCAGCCGTGTGGGTCTATCCCCGCGTGTGCGGGGGAACCATCGCGCATCTTTGGCCTCTCCTGCGGACGAAAGGTCTATCCCCGCGTGTGCGGGGGAACCATCGCGCATCTTTGGCCTCTCCTGCGGACGAAAGGTCTATCCCCGCGTGTGCGGGGGAACCCTGGCAGGCTTGTGTCCCGGTCGAGTTCCACGGGGTCTATCCCCGCGTGTGCGGGGGAACCACCAGAAGTCGCCGCCCGTCGCCGCCGAATGAAGGTCTATCCCCGCGTGTGCGGGGGAACCAATCGGACCTAGCAGGGCGAAATAGCCAATCGCGGTCTATCCCCGCGTGTGCGGGGGAACCAAACGGTCCTGCGGAAGCAATGGGAAAAGTCGGGGTCTATCCCCGCGTGTGCGGGGGAACCTGTGGGCGTCCTTTTCGTGGCGCTCCCAGCCGGGGTCTATCCCCGCGTGTGCGGGGGAACCCAACCCGCGTCCTCCAATGCGCTCGAATAACTGGGTCTATCCCCGCGTGTGCGGGGGAACCGAAGACTGGGTTAATTCTCCAGAGGAAGAAGGGGGTCTATCCCCGCGTGTGCGGGGGAACCACTTCGATGGCGGTGTCAACGCTATCAAAACAGGGTCTATCCCCGCGTGTGCGGGGGAACCTACGGCTGTCTGTTTTCTTTTGCTCTGGCCTCGGGTCTATCCCCGCGTGTGCGGGGGAACCTCCATCGGATGGCCGACTGTCACGGACCAGCTCGGTCTATCCCCGCGTGTGCGGGGGAACCGCGTCAAATCATATGCAATCATTTGTGCTAAGGGGTCTATCCCCGCGTGTGCGGGGGAACCGGTATATAGCGTGGTGAGTGATGGCTGAACAAAGGTCTATCCCCGCGTGTGCGGGGGAACCGGTATATAGCGTGGTGAGTGATGGCTGAACAAAGGTCTATCCCCGCGTGTGCGGGGGAACCTTTTACGCATTTGTCAAGCGTTTTTGGCATGAAGGTCTATCCCCGCGTGTGCGGGGGAACCGATGCTCGGCAACCAGCATTTTGACGTCGAGGAGGTCTATCCCCGCGTGTGCGGGGGAACCCCTTTGCCGCGAGGCAAAAGGTGTACATGCTGGGGTCTATCCCCGCGTGTGCGGGGGAACCCCGTAAATTCCCCACCGCATGTTGTGCCAGTCGGGTCTATCCCCGCGTGTGCGGGGGAACCTCTTCCTGCTGCTGGTCTGTTAAGGCTGCTCTCGGTCTATCCCCGCGTGTGCGGGGGAACCGACATCCGCAAAGACTACCGAGGCTACTCAACCGGTCTATCCCCGCGTGTGCGGGGGAACCTTTGTCAAGTCTTTTTTGCACGAATTTTGCGAAGGTCTATCCCCGCGTGTGCGGGGGAACCAGCGGCAGACAGGCGCTACACCGAATACAAGGAGGTCTATCCCCGCGTGTGCGGGGGAACCACGCGGCTGCCATCGAACGGCTCAAGCGGGAAAGGTCTATCCCCGCGTGTGCGGGGGAACCGTTCTTCTCTATCTTCTCTTCTCTGATCGCAGGGGTCTATCCCCGCGTGTGCGGGGGAACCCCAAATCTACACAATACAAACCACACTGCGGAAGGTCTATCCCCGCGTGTGCGGGGGAACCCTTCCGCCATTAGCCAAGCAACCCGGCCCACGCGGTCTATCCCCGCGTGTGCGGGGGAACCCGGCGCGCTTCGGGATCGCAATACTGGATCAACGGTCTATCCCCGCGTGTGCGGGGGAACCAACCAGCCCTGTCTCAACAGCCAGTCGTCCATCGGTCTATCCCCGCGTGTGCGGGGGAACCCATGATTCGGCCGATATGCAGGTTTGGATTGAAGGTCTATCCCCGCGTGTGCGGGGGAACCGGCGCACGACCCGTGTCCGCTCGCTGGTGGAAAGGTCTATCCCCGCGTGTGCGGGGGAACCGAATTTCGATTCATGGTGCACCGTTCGGAGTCAGGTCTATCCCCGCGTGTGCGGGGGAACCCCGGGTGAAGGATTTCGTCATTTCGGTAACGGGGGTCTATCCCCGCGTGTGCGGGGGAACCTCGTCGATCCCCGACAGGACCCCGACATTCCCAGGTCTATCCCCGCGTGTGCGGGGGAACCCCCGATTTCTCCGAACCGTCGGGGTAAACGGTCGGTCTATCCCCGCGTGTGCGGGGGAACCGCCGAGGTCGTCTCCCAACTGGAAACCGGCGGCGGTCTATCCCCGCGTGTGCGGGGGAACCCTTTGGCTACTGCCGTCTTGCGCCGTACTATGCGGTCTATCCCCGCGTGTGCGGGGGAACCGCCCACGCCAGGGACGGGCAAGGGTTCAACAAGGGTCTATCCCCGCGTGTGCGGGGGAACCTGCTATGCCCCCCTGCTATGCCCCCCTGCTATCGGTCTATCCCCGCGTGTGCGGGGGAACCGCCAAGATCGGCATATCCTGCCAGCCCCTTAGAGGTCTATCCCCGCGTGTGCGGGGGAACCGTGGGGCGAGGAGACAGTATCTACCCACCCTACGGTCTATCCCCGCGTGTGCGGGGGAACCACCAAAATGTCATTCAAATCGAAAAGAAACGCAGGTCTATCCCCGCGTGTGCGGGGGAACCGGGCTGAAAGGAATTCCGTGATGAACGCAAAAAGGTCTATCCCCGCGTGTGCGGGGGAACCATCATGTTGCCCTTCATCATCCAGCCAGGCTGAGGTCTATCCCCGCGTGTGCGGGGGAACCCATTACACAGAAAATACAAGCTCTGTGGGACCGGTCTATCCCCGCGTGTGCGGGGGAACCGGTCCCGAACTCTAGCGAATCGCCCGATGGACAGGTCTATCCCCGCGTGTGCGGGGGAACCCTTTACACGATCTTGCCAGGAATTGTAGAGGAAGGTCTATCCCCGCGTGTGCGGGGGAACCATCGTGACCGACCAGATCACAACCTATCAGGAAGGTCTATCCCCGCGTGTGCGGGGGAACCTGACCGATAGATGAATCGATGGCATCCACCGAGGGTCTATCCCCGCGTGTGCGGGGGAACCTCCAGGCGTTACTGTCAGAGCGAATCCCCACAAGGTCTATCCCCGCGTGTGCGGGGGAACCAAGCTGATCTGGTTCAGCTTGCCGCTGCCGGACGGTCTATCCCCGCGTGTGCGGGGGAACCTTGTAGCTGCGTAGCCATTATTCGACCTCGTTGGGTCTATCCCCGCGTGTGCGGGGGAACCTGCTTGTACGGCAGGTAGAACACCATCTGCGGCGGTCTATCCCCGCGTGTGCGGGGGAACCGTTTCGGGGGTTGCGGACTGCTCTGATTTCTCGGGTCTATCCCCGCGTGTGCGGGGGAACCAGATTCATGCGATCAACCAGGGCTATGCGGTCGGGTCTATCCCCGCGTGTGCGGGGGAACCGCCATAAAACCAAGCAGGGCCTGGCGCTCATCAGGTCTATCCCCGCGTGTGCGGGGGAACCGGATCAGGCTGTCTCTCAACCTGGCCGATCCGGGGTCTATCCCCGCGTGTGCGGGGGAACCCTGGGGGTTCTTCTCAAGAAACAGCGGGTCCTCGGTCTATCCCCGCGTGTGCGGGGGAACCGCTGCATTTGTGCTGGGCCCGGCCACCAACACGGGTCTATCCCCGCGTGTGCGGGGGAACCTGGAAAGATCTACTGGAGGAGGAATGATGCAGAGGTCTATCCCCGCGTGTGCGGGGGAACCCCGCCCTTGATCCCGCCACCCCGGTTGTATTCGGGTCTATCCCCGCGTGTGCGGGGGAACCAAAGAAGAGGAAAGAAAACGGTTAATGCTTGAGGGTCTATCCCCGCGTGTGCGGGGGAACCTTGCGCATATCGCCGATCCGAATTTGGGTTCGGGGTCTATCCCCGCGTGTGCGGGGGAACCGAAATCAGGTGCTCCGAACTGTAGCACCGTAGAGGTCTATCCCCGCGTGTGCGGGGGAACCGGTTCCTCCGTGTTGGCTAAACCCAATCAAAGAGGTCTATCCCCGCGTGTGCGGGGGAACCGGGTAGAAAATGAGCGTCTACAAGTACACAAAAGGTCTATCCCCGCGTGTGCGGGGGAACCATTGTCGATGGCCTCAAGCGCATCGTTCACCAGGGTCTATCCCCGCGTGTGCGGGGGAACCTTGGCGCTGTCCTGGACGCGCCAGCGCCGCTTGGGTCTATCCCCGCGTGTGCGGGGGAACCTCGACCTGGCCGAGTGATGCCTCGGAAAATCCAGGTCTATCCCCGCGTGTGCGGGGGAACCGGCGTCTCGATCCAGTCCGGCGTCGGCGCGGGCGTAGCCGGTCTATCCCCGCGTGTGCGGGGGAACCCGATATCTGGTAAGCATTCCGCGCCACGCGTGGGGTCTATCCCCGCGTGTGCGGGGGAACCGGGCGGATTGCCCTGAATCAAGTATTGACATAGGGTCTATCCCCGCGTGTGCGGGGGAACCTACCGGTGTTTCGCAATAGGTACTGCTGGCCGCGGTCTATCCCCGCGTGTGCGGGGGAACCTAATGCCGCTTGGACTGATGACGCCGTATTGGCGGTCTATCCCCGCGTGTGCGGGGGAACCGCTGGCGCAAGACAGTAGAGGACCTGCTATGAGGGTCTATCCCCGCGTGTGCGGGGGAACCATACGGCTTGAATCTGCTGAGTGCTAGCCATAAGGTCTATCCCCGCGTGTGCGGGGGAACCAGACGATACGGTTTAACTACTACCTGGAGACAGGGTCTATCCCCGCGTGTGCGGGGGAACCTCTCGATGCCGGCGATAAACCATCCATCGAAACGGTCTATCCCCGCGTGTGCGGGGGAACCGCTCGCACCGCGCAGTCTTTCGATTCGAGCAGCGGTCTATCCCCGCGTGTGCGGGGGAACCACTGCTTTTTTACGGTTGGCCGACCCCTTCTTCGGTCTATCCCCGCGTGTGCGGGGGAACCCGGGGAGCTCCTGGACCCGGCGCCGTCACAGAAGGTCTATCCCCGCGTGTGCGGGGGAACCGTCCATCACTGCCGCCTCCCTCCTCTATCTAAGGGTCTATCCCCGCGTGTGCGGGGGAACCCCACACTTTCGAGGAGCTATACGCGCATCGCAAGGTCTATCCCCGCGTGTGCGGGGGAACCTGCACTGCCAGCACGTGGCCGACGCTCCAATAAGGTCTATCCCCGCGTGTGCGGGGGAACCTATATCCTCTTGGATGATCTGACGACTCCGCAAGGTCTATCCCCGCGTGTGCGGGGGAACCTGCACTGCCAGCACGTGGCCGACGCTCCAATAAGGTCTATCCCCGCGTGTGCGGGGGAACCTTGGACATCATCCCAAACGTCGGGAGTGCCGACGGTCTATCCCCGCGTGTGCGGGGGAACCAATCTGCTGCCTGAGCCGACTATCTGAGTTGCAGGTCTATCCCCGCGTGTGCGGGGGAACCCCAGTACTTTTGGCCCTGCATGGACTGCAGTAGGGTCTATCCCCGCGTGTGCGGGGGAACCGCTTCCAGCCGAGCCTCTAAAACGTGTTCATAAGGTCTATCCCCGCGTGTGCGGGGGAACCTGGCAATGGCAGTGAAGCCACTCATAATCACGAGGTCTATCCCCGCGTGTGCGGGGGAACCGAAAGACAGTCCTATCTCCTACGACTTGTTCAAGGTCTATCCCCGCGTGTGCGGGGGAACCGCACCATGGGATCGGTTTAGAGCACTGCGCAAGGGTCTATCCCCGCGTGTGCGGGGGAACCCGATCGTATTGGCCCCTAAAGCTGCCTTCGTCGGGTCTATCCCCGCGTGTGCGGGGGAACCCTTGTTATTGGCAGGCATGGGATCGCCATCAGAGGTCTATCCCCGCGTGTGCGGGGGAACCTCTTAGCCAGCTGTCAGCGTCCAGGAGCACAGAGGTCTATCCCCGCGTGTGCGGGGGAACCCTGTCGCTGGCCATAACTTTTGTGTATATGAGGGGTCTATCCCCGCGTGTGCGGGGGAACCCGAAGCGGGGGAAGGCCGCCCCCGCCTCGTCAGGGTCTATCCCCGCGTGTGCGGGGGAACCTCATCCCGCTGGGCGTTCGTCCACTCCGACAAGGGTCTATCCCCGCGTGTGCGGGGGAACCTCGCCCATCACTCTGATTGGTGAGGTCATGCTGGGTCTATCCCCGCGTGTGCGGGGGAACCGTTGAAGGTGGTGTCCTGGTCGCAGGAGGACGAGGTCTATCCCCGCGTGTGCGGGGGAACCTCTGGCACTAGACGCCGGACCGCCCGGAATCGCGGTCTATCCCCGCGTGTGCGGGGGAACCCGTAGTCGGCGCCGTACATGGTAATGAATCCGGGGTCTATCCCCGCGTGTGCGGGGGAACCGCTTTGCGGCGGGGCATATTTGTGCTATTCTCCGGTCTATCCCCGCGTGTGCGGGGGAACCGATCGGATGCTGTCCGCCGGCGTGCTGCTGTAGGGTCTATCCCCGCGTGTGCGGGGGAACCCGGCCTTTTTAGCCCCTTCCTTCCACCAAGACAGGTCTATCCCCGCGTGTGCGGGGGAACCCTGTTCGATAATTCGGATCGCCTCTTCCTTTTCGGTCTATCCCCGCGTGTGCGGGGGAACCGAATTATGCAATTGACATTATGGCAACAAAAGAGGTCTATCCCCGCGTGTGCGGGGGAACCTGCCCGTTGCGCAGTGCGGAGGAACTGCGCAGTGGTCTATCCCCGCGTGTGCGGGGGAACCCAGCTGTTTGCTTCGCGGCGTATCCCGATTCTGGGTCTATCCCCGCGTGTGCGGGGGAACCGTTATCCCTCCCACCGGCAAGGAATACGAAGCCGGTCTATCCCCGCGTGTGCGGGGGAACCACAGATCGGCATTGCCGCCGCCGCTAAAGAGAGGGTCTATCCCCGCGTGTGCGGGGGAACCGGCAACCTCATAATTCCGAGTTCAGACGCCTTGGGTCTATCCCCGCGTGTGCGGGGGAACCTGGAACGCGCCCTTCGTCAATGAGTGCGCCGAGGGTCTATCCCCGCGTGTGCGGGGGAACCGAACGCCGGACACCGCGCCTGCTGCCACAGCAAGGTCTATCCCCGCGTGTGCGGGGGAACCTAGGAGTCAGGGTGGGCGTAGGAGTCGGCAAGTGGTCTATCCCCGCGTGTGCGGGGGAACCCGTCAAATCGTGGTGACGTTCGCCGACCAGGAGGGTCTATCCCCGCGTGTGCGGGGGAACCGACCATCGGCCCCGGCGCGACCTGTGTCACCCAGGTCTATCCCCGCGTGTGCGGGGGAACCCGTTCTCCTCAAAATGCTACCGTTCTTGGGACAGGTCTATCCCCGCGTGTGCGGGGGAACCGGTTGGGCTATCAATCAGACCGGGCCGGATATGGGTCTATCCCCGCGTGTGCGGGGGAACCGCCGGGGGTGACTGTGCGGGCCAATCCCCAGAAGGTCTATCCCCGCGTGTGCGGGGGAACCCGCCCCATGACGCGGCGTCCAACTGACGATACGGGTCTATCCCCGCGTGTGCGGGGGAACCGGCTTGTTATGGCTGAAATTGTCGTTTTGTAAAGGTCTATCCCCGCGTGTGCGGGGGAACCGCGCCCGCCAAACCGCTTGGACTGAACGCGCGAGGTCTATCCCCGCGTGTGCGGGGGAACCGTACTGCGTGGGCGTAAACGCCACGGTGAGAGCGGTCTATCCCCGCGTGTGCGGGGGAACCTTGGTACATGCGTAGCTCCTCGCTTATAGCGACGGTCTATCCCCGCGTGTGCGGGGGAACCTCGGCCACGTCGACCGAGCGCAACATTCGCAGGGGTCTATCCCCGCGTGTGCGGGGGAACCGTCGAGATGTACCTGCAGACTGCGCCGCACCAGGGTCTATCCCCGCGTGTGCGGGGGAACCTGCAGGCCGCCGGCGCAATGGGGTTCACCCTTGGGTCTATCCCCGCGTGTGCGGGGGAACCGTTTTGGTTTCTGTCCCTATCCTTTCCCCATTCGGTCTATCCCCGCGTGTGCGGGGGAACCCGGCGAAGTCCGGGACGTGACGGTGCAGGACACGGTCTATCCCCGCGTGTGCGGGGGAACCGGCTATGGGTGCGCCGAGAAGACCGGCCGCCTGGGTCTATCCCCGCGTGTGCGGGGGAACCCTTCACGGGGCCGCTGATGGGCTTCCTCGACGAGGTCTATCCCCGCGTGTGCGGGGGAACCCAGTCTCCTTTGTGTGCAAGTTGCACTGTGTGAGGTCTATCCCCGCGTGTGCGGGGGAACCCAATCGCTTCGGCAATTCGCTCTACGCCGACGAGGTCTATCCCCGCGTGTGCGGGGGAACCAAGCAGCCAGAGATTTAGCCCAGGGGCTAGGACGGTCTATCCCCGCGTGTGCGGGGGAACCTGCGGGCAAGGCTCGCTGGTCAGTTTGAAGCCGGGTCTATCCCCGCGTGTGCGGGGGAACCCGTCGCCGGCTGCTGTTGCGGGGCCACCTGTGGGGTCTATCCCCGCGTGTGCGGGGGAACCCACCAGCCACATACCACGTCAGATCGTTTCTGCGGTCTATCCCCGCGTGTGCGGGGGAACCCGTTCCTGCCATTTCCATTTTTTGACCCAAGCGGGTCTATCCCCGCGTGTGCGGGGGAACCGGCGATGCCTTCGACGAAGGGCTGGCCGATCTGGGTCTATCCCCGCGTGTGCGGGGGAACCGCGTTGGCCTGGCGGCGTATCCGGTTCGCGATGGGTCTATCCCCGCGTGTGCGGGGGAACCACCGGCAGCGCCAACGCGAGAGGGACCGCTTGCGGTCTATCCCCGCGTGTGCGGGGGAACCCGTTATCGGCAGCCGCCCGGATTGCCCCTTTCGGGTCTATCCCCGCGTGTGCGGGGGAACCGGTTGAAGAACGACGCCAACGCACGCCGGGCAAGGTCTATCCCCGCGTGTGCGGGGGAACCCCAAACCGCCGGTTCCCTCCGCCAATACAACGCGGTCTATCCCCGCGTGTGCGGGGGAACCGACGCAGCCGAATCGGGGCGTCCCGCATACTAAGGTCTATCCCCGCGTGTGCGGGGGAACCAAGGTCAGGCGACACCGCCTTTTTGCCAGCAATGGTCTATCCCCGCGTGTGCGGGGGAACCCCTCGCCCCAGTGGGATCACACACAAAACGGGAGGTCTATCCCCGCGTGTGCGGGGGAACCTGCCGGAGACGACGGTGCTGGGGCTGTTTGAGTGGTCTATCCCCGCGTGTGCGGGGGAACCGCCGCCGGGCGACACCGCATCGATGCTCAGCACGGTCTATCCCCGCGTGTGCGGGGGAACCCTTGCCATCCCCCCAGCGTGGCGGGCGAACAAAGGTCTATCCCCGCGTGTGCGGGGGAACCCAAACGGACCCGCATCGCGCCAGTTGAAAACAGGGTCTATCCCCGCGTGTGCGGGGGAACCGACCTGTATCCTCCTTAATCATATTGTCAAAAGGGTCTATCCCCGCGTGTGCGGGGGAACCTGGGCTCCAGGAAGTGAAGGTCACCCTCCTCAGGGTCTATCCCCGCGTGTGCGGGGGAACCACCTTTCTACAGCATACATCCATAGCGCCATTAGGTCTATCCCCGCGTGTGCGGGGGAACCAATGAGCGATACCTTAGCACTCCCGACCTTCCCGGTCTATCCCCGCGTGTGCGGGGGAACCCCTGAGAGTTGCCGCCAGGAGTCTCCCCCTGGAGGTCTATCCCCGCGTGTGCGGGGGAACCCAAACGGCGCGAGGGCTACAGGTTGTGCGAGCGGGTCTATCCCCGCGTGTGCGGGGGAACCGCTCCACTTCCGGCCGAGGCTTTGGTAAAAGAGGGTCTATCCCCGCGTGTGCGGGGGAACCTCCTTGTTTTTGACGCCCATCACGACCTTCCGCGGTCTATCCCCGCGTGTGCGGGGGAACCCGAGCGGAGTGAGGCAACAGTTTGAAAGCTGGCGGTCTATCCCCGCGTGTGCGGGGGAACCGCCGGTTTTCCGACCGGCGGCGCCGTCGCCGGCGGTCTATCCCCGCGTGTGCGGGGGAACCCTTTTTAATCTCCCCGGTACTCGGATCGGTGTAGGTCTATCCCCGCGTGTGCGGGGGAACCGCGATCATGCCAGGTGACATATCGGTCGTGGTCGGTCTATCCCCGCGTGTGCGGGGGAACCGTATTGTCTGGGCGAGTAACCGGATCCAGGGTAGGTCTATCCCCGCGTGTGCGGGGGAACCCGTAGGATTTGCAATAGCCGAACCGCAGCCCGGGGTCTATCCCCGCGTGTGCGGGGGAACCCCTTCTCCGGAGAGAGATCGAACGCCGGAATGAGGTCTATCCCCGCGTGTGCGGGGGAACCGTGATACCGCGAAACAGCGCCTGCGCCGCCGCGGGTCTATCCCCGCGTGTGCGGGGGAACCCCAATCGACCAAGTGTTTGGCACGCCGCTTTGGGGTCTATCCCCGCGTGTGCGGGGGAACCAACGCCAGGGCGGCCGACTACTTTCAGGAACAGGGTCTATCCCCGCGTGTGCGGGGGAACCCTAACCGACGGCTCCGATCCGGTAGAGCCGCAAGGTCTATCCCCGCGTGTGCGGGGGAACCAGCACAACCGCGATTCGTCGTTTGTCTACTACAGGTCTATCCCCGCGTGTGCGGGGGAACCAGGTGCGTAGACGCCCGGGCCTGCACTGCCAGGGGTCTATCCCCGCGTGTGCGGGGGAACCCCTCGGTGTCGCCGCGCAGATTGAACAGCGAAAGGTCTATCCCCGCGTGTGCGGGGGAACCGATAAAACTGACACTAGCCGATATAACGGCAAAGGTCTATCCCCGCGTGTGCGGGGGAACCCGACGAACGTGGTGATTCGGGTGCCGCAATATCGGTCTATCCCCGCGTGTGCGGGGGAACCACAGGCGAAATACTGACGGCCTGCGATCCCAAGGGTCTATCCCCGCGTGTGCGGGGGAACCGAGATTAAAAAGAAATTTGACGAAGTAATCAAGGGTCTATCCCCGCGTGTGCGGGGGAACCAAGTTCTCTCCGACCAAGGCTTGCGCAGTCAGAGGTCTATCCCCGCGTGTGCGGGGGAACCACAGCGCCCTACTCATTGAGCTCCTCTACCAGCGGTCTATCCCCGCGTGTGCGGGGGAACCGGTTGCCGCCTGGCGTTCCTCGCGCTGCCAAAAGGTCTATCCCCGCGTGTGCGGGGGAACCCCTAAGCGATCTTTACTTGTTTTACCTTCGCTGAAGGGGTAACGCCTTAATTGTACTTCACTAGGTAAACACCGTCAGCATCGACTATCTCCTTGGGCGCCTCTCCGAGTACCTGAATTCGCTGACCGCCCACTGCGGACGGCTCCCGCCAGGTCATTACTATCGAGCCCTGCCGCATCTCTTCAAACCACGCGGCAAGTACGTCCCATACCCTTTTTCGTATTCCGCTTGTCATGTTGGGCGAAGTGTATACGCCAGGCGCTATTTCCAACATGGACGAGGCGAGAAAGCCCCGATACCGCGCCGCCACATTGATCGTAACCACAACCGTCATCGGCCACCCCCTGATTCTCGCTGCGCGCGGGACGGCGGTTCCTGGACTGGAGCGACGTCTTCAAACAGTTTTTTGATGCGGTCGATCATATCCGGGATCACGCGCTGGCTTTGAAGCATCTTGCCCGCCGTCTTGCGGGCCTGCCTCTCGACGTCCAGTTTCGGATTCTCCATCACGGCTTTGGCGGACTGGAATGCGGCGGGAAGCAGGACTGTGTCGCGAAACAGGTCGGCAATGTCGAGCGCGAAGGCGTCTCCGCTGTGTTCGTGAATGAAGCCCAGCTGCGGAATCGCGCCCACGGCCGTCACTGCAATCACGGCTGCGGAGGTTACGGCAACCGAGGCGTGGTTGATGGCCTGGTTTGGTATATCCGCGGCCAAAGGCTTGTTGCGGTCGTAGCGGCGGCCCTTCCATATGATGCCGTAGCGCTGGGCCAGGTTTTTGTACGTTTGCCGCATGCGTGCGCCCTCGATCCCGCGCAGAATGTCTATCTCGGTGTGCGGAACCAGCTCGCCCAGCCGCATCGCGTACATCCGGCGGGCGATGGTGATGCGGCTGCCGGCGGCGTCGCCCCAGGCCCGCATCTGCCGGCGGGCCGTGTCCGAGCTGTCCGGCATGAGCGGCGGCGCGGTGTAGCAGCGGACGCCGTCTTCGCCCACGGCGACCAGGGCGGTGCCGTGGCGCGCCATCAGACGCAGGGCGTCATGGCTCACCGTCGAACCCGGCCCAAGCAGGATCATCGAAAGCGTTTGAAACGGAATGCCGTATTGCCCGCTCTCCAACGGGCTCTTCGCATCGGCCGGGCCGTCCCGTTCGAAGCGAAGCGTCCCGTCCCGCACGGTCAGGGCTCCCCGCGACAGCCACAGGAGGCCGTGACGGTCGGCGTGCGGGATGCGGGCGGTCTCGAGTCCAAGTCTTCCAGGAAGCATCTTTCTTTCCCTTCTCCTTTATCGTGGTTCGTGCGGCGGTTCCCCCACACAAAGTGAATATTCAGTTGTTAAGGTTCGATGGGTCCGGGACTGCCTGGTTTCCTTTACGAAAGACGCGGCGGACGCAGAAGCAGCATCCCGTAGCCATAGGCGCGATGACGGCCTATGCCCCCAGCCAGAAGCTGCGCGAATCCTGTCGCGTCAGTGACGGTAAGAGTCCCCGACATTACGGCATCGGGGCCCTCGATCGGCCGGCCGCCGCGTCGACGGATCGCACGCGTGCGCTGAAACGACTTCAGGCTCGCCTCTTCCAGTTGGGCGCCGCCGCGCCGCCGAAACTGCTCGCGCAGCCAGTCCTTGTAGACATCCTCGCGACTGCGTTTCATCCCTCCTTTCGGATGCTGAATCGCTTCCCAGAGAAAAGCATCCCACTCCGTTCCCGCATGGCTTGCCGCCCGCTTCGAGCGGCGAATCGTCGGCCGGACCAATACTTCAAAGCCAAGCCGCTGTCCCGGCCGCCATGCGACAGGCATAGGCTTGCTCTTCAACGCCTCCACCTGCAGCGCAGCGCACTGCAACGGGTCGGCATATTGCGCCGCCGCCTCTCGCAAGGCTGTCGCGTCGGCTCGAGCATAACCATAGAACACGCCGCCCCGACTGCCTCTGCCCCGGGGAAGGATCATGCGAAAGGGCTTTGGCGCGCGCGGCCCGAAGCTTTCGGTCAGCAGGCAGTGCATGGCATAGCCTTCATCGAAGGCGTTGCGGCTTATCATCCGCTTTGAGCCCGCCCAACGGTGGAAGGAGCGCAGGTCTATGTCTGCACGTATCATCTGCAGGGGAGGCGCGGTCACGGCGGCCGCTGCATCCGCTCCGGTCAAAGCGGTCATTGTCGTTCGTCCTTTTCGGTCTGGGGCATGGCTGCCTCTGGCGCCGGCAGCCGGTCTCTTGCGATAGTTCCTTCGCATACGAGGCGGCCGCCGCCGTGCAGGCCGGAGGAGCGCCAGTTGCGCTGGTCGGTGAGCATCTGCGTGCGCGATATTTTCACATCGGTCATGGATTCAGGCGTGTCGTTCTCGGGCCACAAAAGCCGCACCGTCTCCGGTTCTTTGCGGTCATCGACAGGCACTGCCAGCAGGGCGGTCAGCGCGGTGTCGCCGTCGCTGAAACCATGGAGAATCGGCGCCGACGGCAGGCAGGGTTTGCGTCCGATGAAGAGGGGACGCGCCGGCCGTTCAAGCGCCTGTGCCAGCTCGTCGAGCGTGGGCCGGGTGTCGGGCGGTTCCACTCTCAGAGAGACGGTAAGGCGCATGTCGGCGAAGTAGTCGCGAAAGCGCAGATGGGTGAAGGAGGCGCCGCCGCCGCCCTGCGACTTTCCGGTTCCCCGCGGGTGGTCCAATGTTTGGCGTTGGTCAACTGCGCGGTCTGGTAGTCCTGGAGGCGGGCCTGCCCGGCCGGCTCGCGATCGATGCGAGCGGCGAACTCCAGGCGGTCCTGCAGGCGCTGGTGACGTTCACCTTCGATGCGGCGCCAGCCCAGCGCGTTGGCCAGCAGGCCGGTGAGCATCGAGGCGGCGGGGAAGGAACGGATGACGCCGTAGTTGTCGATGGTCTCGCCGCCGCAGGCCATCAGCGGCGCCTCGAGACGCATGATGAGATGTTTCATATGGACTCCAATCGTCGGCGCGACATGTCAACGCGACAAGTCGACGCCGTGAGCGGGCGGGATCAGTTTTCGCCGTTTTCGACACGAAAGATATTTGAGGCCCAGTTCGCCAGCTCGTCCAGGGGGACGCGGTCTGCGCCGGGAATATCGAATTTTTCCAACGACATGAGGCGACGCGTTTCGCGCGCGCCGTAGGCACTGTCCAGCTTGTCCAGATACCGGGCCAGAGCGCCGGCGGCGGGGGCGGTCTGCGGTGGGGTCGGCGTGCGGAAGGCGTTGGCGAGGCTGCGGGGCTGGCGCGAGCCGGCCTCGATCAGCATCAGGTCGGCATAGGCGTAGGGGGCGGTGGAGCCGAGCTTGGCGCCGGGCGATACGGTGGCGATCAGATGGACCAGATGCTCGATCACCTTCCCGGCAAGGCTTTTGTCGGCACTGTCCCACTTCTGCGCGTCACAGCCTTCCAGATTGGAGACAATCCCGGGCAGGTCCACCACCACGTAACCGTAGAACAGCCCGGCGGTCAGCTCCATGTCGCCGATGTGCGCGGCGCCGGGGTCGTCCTCGTCGCCCTGCAGGTCGTCCACCACCGAGAAGTAGTCGCTTTCGCTCTCTTCGGCATGCACCGTGAAGGCGTGGGCGACGTGGATGGCGGCGTCGATGTTGGCGGCCGGGTCCGAGGTGACCATGCGACCGAAGAGAGCGCCTTCCAGGCCGCCGGGCAGGCGCGCGGTTTCGCGAAAGGCGCGGAAGTTGCCGCGCTGTCCTTTGAACAGGTCCGCGGCGGTTGCGCCCGCGGCCTTGGCGTCGGTGGCATGTTCGACGCATATTGAGTGTGCCTCTCTTCGCAGGAACTCAACTTCAGGCAGCCCGAGCAGAAGGGGCTGGCGACCGCTCCGCTCCGTCCCGCTGTCGCCGTACACGCCCTTTTGGAAAGCCTCTTCGACGGCCTTGACAACTTCCTCGTTCGCACTGCTTCCATTTTGTATCGGGTCTATAACCCGGCGCGAGACAATGTCGCGCGAGCGTACCGCCGCCTCTACATCGGGAATGTTGTGGAGGGCGAACTCGTCTTCCGCTACCCGCCAGTGCCGTTTGAGGCATTGGGAGGATATGCGCGTGCGCACGGCGCCGCCGTACGGCATGCGCTTGGCGAGGCCGCTGTCGTCGCGGTTGAGCAGGGCGGCCGGATAGGAGTGCAGCGTGTGGATCTGGAGGAATCTTGCGTTGGTCATTTTTTCTCCCTGGTTGCGGTTTACCGTAACTGTGATTGTGCCGATCGTCTTTCGGCTGCGTAGTAGGCGCGGGCGATCTGGCGGCGAGCGTTTTCCGCCAGGTCTTCGCGGTAGCCGTCGCAGAGGATAAGCTGCGCCATCTCCCGCCAGTCGAACGGGCGGCCTGTGCCCATCATGCGAAACATGCGCGCCAGCAGCGCCCGCATCATCGGCCCGCGCGCGGTGAGCAGGCGGTTCAGCCTGGTTTCGCTGAAAAATCCGCCGTCGCGATGTTCTTCGCCTCCCAAATAGAGCGCTCGGCCTACGGGTGTGTTTGCGGAATGGGCGGACCGGTTTTCGGATGTGTTGGTCATCAGCGCGATGCCGTGCAGAATCAGCGCCCACTTGCTCTCGACGGCCGGATCGCCCGCCAGCTCGTGTTGCGCCAGCAGCCGCCAGAAGACGGCCGCGTCCGGCGCGTCAGGGTCCATGCGGCGCAAAGCGGCCAGGTCGCCGCGGGGAAAGTCTTCGCGGGCGAGGGAGGCGGCAATGCGCGCTGTAATCTCCCCCCAGGAGCGGCGCCGGCCCTGCTGAGCCGGCGCGTCGGGGGCCGGGGCGTCTGGACTATTGTTCACTCGTCATCTCCTTCCTTGTCAAACAGTTGTGGAAATCCCTTCGGCCCGCGTATGCGTCCTTCAAAGATGTTTTCGGCGCGCACGCGGGCGCGGTAGCGTTGAATCGCCGGGCACGGCATGCCGTCCAACGCCGCGTTCAGAATGGCGCGAGCCCGATCGATCAGGCCTTCGCGTCCGTTCATCAGCCAGTCATTGCGAATCGCTGTCCGTTCACCCGGGTCGGCTTCGAATTCGCGTTGCAACGCCTCAAAGAAGCGTTCATCGGCGTAGTCGCTAAGCCTGTTTCCCCAGGGCGCGGCGCGGGCGCGCTGGTCGGGGCTGATGTTCTGCGTGTCGCCTCCGGCCGCGAACGCGGAGACGGCGTGGCGAAGGATTGACTGAATCAGCGCGACCTGTTCGACCCGGGCGTAAGCGATTTCGCTCAGTTCCCGGGAATCGCCTCCTGTCCCGAACAGGGCTGTATAGGTCTTTTTCTTCAATGGAACGGTGCGCTCGTAGTAGCCTTCGGTCTTGCCCATGCCGCGCACCATGCCGCGGGCCACGAGCATCATACCCTCGTCGGAACGTCCTTCTGTGCCTGCAAGCTTTGACAGCGGAGGATGTTCCCAATCAGGGGACGAAATGTAGTCCACCGTCCGCTTGTAGGTGAAGCCGCCGTGCGCCAGCGTCAGGGCCTTGCCTTCCTTCTCGTTAATTGGCGTCCAGGGGTCGCCCGTCCTGCCGTTCAACTGTTTTGCCTGGACGCGCTCCCCTTTGGAATTTGCGCTCGTCGCATGAATGCGGCCTGAAGAGTCATTGTGAAATCGAACGCGGCGGCAAACTTCAACGAAACATGGGGAGAGCGTGCCAAACCGCAGCGCTTCCGCTTTCGAGCCGTCCCAGGGGAGAGTCCAGAGAAGGCCCGACCCTTCAATGTCCATTTCATATTTGTAGGCTATTTCCTCCAGCTGGGTGAGAAGCGCGGCAATGTCCCGCCGCGCGTGCGCGCCCCAGCGCAAGGAAGGCGTGATGCTGAAGGCGGGTCTGCTGCTCGCCCCCCCGTTCATGCGAGCGATGCCGAAATTACCCCGTCCCATGTAACCTTCCATCGTCTGCAGGGTCAGCAGCGCGAAGATCCAGTCGTCCGGGTCGGCATTGACGGCGACATTGATTTTGAGATCGTGGTTCTTGCCGGTGACGAGCATATCGAGTTCATCGGGCGTTTCGACGCGGTTCTTGTACTCTTTGCGTCTGTCCTCGGAGGTGGCCGGGGGTTGCATGAATGCGGGTTTGGCCAGGTCGTCTACGACGAGATGCCAGGGCTCGTCGTCGGGGAAGTCGGACGTAAGGCCGCGCAGCAGGCGCCGCCACGCCTCCACTGCCTGCGGCGGCTCACTCAGCCCGGCGCGCTGCAGCGCCAGCACGCCGAGTTGCACCAGGAAGGCGTGCCAGGCATGGCGCTGGTGGGGCCGCAGCGACGGAAAGGCGTCGATTTCGTCGCGCATCAGGGCGGCATAGATCTCCGGCAACGTCGCATGCTCTGTTGCCCCGCCGGACATCGCGGCTCGCACAATGGAAGCTTCCAGGATATTCTTATTCACTTGACGCAGGCCTCCTTATTGCGATATTCTGCTTGTCGATGCGCAGCGAGCTTTCGTGAAGGAGATGAACCTCCTCCGTTTCCGTCAAGAGTCGGTCAGTTTGGTTCGTTTTCCATCCGCCGCCTTGCGCACCGACAGAACGGATGATTCCGCGACGGTTCCTGGTCAAGGAGGTTCTTGATTTCTGGTGAACCACCTCTACTGAGACGAGAACTTTCTCCATATTGGGTTCGTGTCTCCAAATAATTTTTTGAAATGCTTTAATAATAAGTATTATACTCTTACTACCCGTTGAAGTCAAGACCCGCAGCCTTGCCGAACGGTACGCAAACATTACGCTAACAATTTTGCCCCGCACACGCGGGGATAGACCGGCTTATTTTTACAGCATTTCAGGTTTCCCCGCACACGCGGGGTCTGGCGGCCTTTCAAGTCGCGACGGTTTCCTCTATTTGCCGACCTGCCGCAACCCCAGCCGATCGTAGCGGAACTCGCGCCCGCCGACCTGAAATGTAAATCCGCCTTCGATCAGGGCCGGCTCGATGGGTTCGCCGCCTGGCTGAACGCCCCCCATGTGCGCCGGAATCGCAAGCTCGGCGACTGTTGTTTGCGGAGAAAACGGGCTGGGCGGGGGCGGCTCGAACTCCACTCTGATGCCTTCGTCCCCCAGCCTGGTCCGAATCCTCTCTTCCACGCTGCCGAAAAGGACGTCTTCGTTGTCGGTCAGGAAGGACCTGTCTCTGCGCACGACCGCGCTGTGGGCAGTCAGGTCGCCGGCAATTCTGACGCCCGCCATGTCTCCGCCGTGTGCGATCCAGTCGCTGCCCAACTCGTTTTCGATTTTCGCCAGGGCGTCGGGGTGCGTACTCCGTTCCACCAGCTCCCGGTTCATTTCAGGTATGCGCCAGTCTGTCCCTCCCCCCATCAATCGCCGCGTCGCCTCCAAAATGCGCAGGTCCTCGTACACAAAGCCATTCGGACCCAGACCGTTGGTCTCCTTCCTCTGCGTCAGCAGGGGGGCGAGGTCTTCGGCGGCGGGCATCAATACGCGGCAGACCGGGTCGCAAAAACCTCCAGGCCGGTCTCTGCCCGCATGCCGGTGCAGGCGGCCGATGCGTTGCAGCAACACATCGACCGGGCACAGGTCGGTGATCAACAGGTCGGCGTCGATGTCCAGCGACTGTTCCAGCGTCTGCGTGCCCACAACGACAAGCCCGCCGGCGGCGCGGTCCTTGCCCAACAGCGCCTCAACGCGTCCGTCCAGCCGCTTGCGGTCGTCGGCTGCAAATCTGCCGTGATGCAGCGCAGGCAGACCGCCGAGCGAAAACAGTAGATGCCGTTCAGTGGGCGCGGCGTCCTCTTCCAATGCCTGCTGCGTGTGAATTGCGAAGTTGACGGTGTTGCGAACGATCAGGACCTTTGCGCCGGCGCGCGCCGCCTGCAGGGCACGGCCGGCGACGTGCGCAAAGTCCGGCATGGCGGGCGCCGGTTCGATCCGGACCGTCTTTTCTCTGTCATTTCCGCCCGCGGCGGCAACTTCTTCATTGCCGTCGCAAGCTGTGCCGACTGCGGGATAAGGCGCGTCAATTGCGCTTTGCAGCGTGCAGGGTTGCGCGCGGGCGCGGTGGTCGCCCAACAGCCAGCGCCGACGCGCGACCGAGCCCAATGTGGCCGACATCAGCAGCGCGTACCCCCCGACGTTGCAGTGCGCATCCAGCAGCGCCTCCAGAATGGTCCGCATATAGGGGTCGGAGGCATGGACTTCGTCCACAACCAGCAGGTTGCGAGACAGACAGGCGGCGCGCATGTGCGAATGTTTGACCCGAAGCGCGGCCATCATGGCCTGGTCCACCGTGCCGACGGCGATCTGCGCGGCCAGATACCGCTTGGCGCTTTCGGCGGCCCAGCGGCGGTTGCGCGTTGCGTCGTCGGGGTTGTCTTCCCACCAGACCTCGTAGTCGTGCAGAAGTTTGCCGCCGGCGTCGCCGGCGCGCAGATAGCCGGGCACCGCCAGCAGAGGCTCGGGCGCAGCCGGCCCGGGGAACAGACCGGCGGCAAAGCGCGTGATCCGTTCGTGCATCTGGCTGGCCGCGGCGCGGGTGGGCAAGGCGAAATAGATTCCGTCGACCAGGCCCTTCTCATACATGCGGGCGAAGCGCCACAAGGCCGCTTCAGTCTTTCCCGATCCGGTTTCGGACTCGATGATTGTGAGCCGTTGGTCCAGCGGCGTCGCGCATGCGGCCTGCTGCTGGATCGAATTTGGGGAAGCCGCGTCCTCGAAACCGAAGAGGCGGCTGAACTCCGGTACGCCTTGAAACTCTTCCCGCTGTTTCTCTATGTCGAGGCCGATTGCGCGGATCGCTTCTGCGGCCCTGGCGCGAGCCAGGTCGATGTAGTCGTCCTGCGGCTGGTCGTGGAACGGAAAGCGGTTCTTGTCGGAACCGATCCAGTCGGCCAGCGTGCAAAGCCCCAGGAAGGCGTGTTGGAATTCGGGCGGGGAGGGCTGCGGCGGCGCTGAAGGCGCAAACGCGGCCGGAAACCATGTTCGCACCAGCCGGGCAATGCGCTCTACGCATCGCTGCGGGTCCAGCTCGCCGAAAGGACGCCAGATCGCCGGGTTGGGCCCGCGCTCCTGCAGATTGAGCGGCAGCCCGTGATGCGAGAGCGCGGCGATGAACAGCGCGCCGACCGTCTCGCCCCCGCGGTCGTCCCAGCCCAGCATCTCATTCCAACCCAACGCGGGAGAAAGCCATTGCGCGGTCTCGCCGTCGGCGCCGGTCAGGACGGGGGCAAGGTCCTGGACGTGTCCCGTGCGCGGCGGTCTTTTGCGCTGCGGAGGCAGGTCTTCGGCGCGCCAGATCTGCGCTTGAAAGCCGGTGTTCACCTTGCCGACGTCGTGCAGAGCCGCCAAAACACACAGCCGGGCTGCAGTCGTCTCGTCCAGGTCACACAGCCCGCCCGCCCGCGCCAATCGCTTCCGGATCGTCGGCTGTGCCAGCAACGCCTCAAAGCAGGCCGCCACATCGGCAAGATGGTGCTCCAACAAATGAACGTGCTGATGATCCTGTCTATCCGACTTTCCCCAATGATATTGCGTGTATACTGGCAAAATCGCTCTTCCTTGGTTCCTTCTTGCGCCGACCAGGTAATTGACTTAAGTCGTTACCTCTCCACAGGAAAACATCTCCTCTTCCACGACAGGCCATACCATTCTTCGAACTTCAGGAGAAGATCCACGGGATCCTATACGGCATCGGTCTCGTCCCGCCTTGCAATGGCGGTCAAGTCTCTACGTCGCGAAGATAGTCCCAGCCCTTCTGCGCAAAGAAAATCCGATACGCCTTTGGTGTTCTCCGCGACTCTTTGCCCTGCATATGTTTTACGGCGAACGGTCGCCCGTGATCGGTCGCAGCTCGACCTCCACCTGGGCCATCGATCAGTGGTGCGCGTTGACAGCCCGCCTTCGATCCCGCTTAGTGACCACGCAACCAGTACAAGGAGGGACGATCTGCATTCACTGTCAAGATGCGTAGATGCGGGTTGTGCTTTCGAAATAGTCGGAATAGTTTTGCCGCGTGCCGCATATCCTCTTCCACTATCTGACTTCTGATAGTTTCAGGGATTGCCATACGTCAATACTCCTTTCTAATGTCGGTCAGTCCGACGCCAGCTGGCCGCCCTGCGCCTCGTTCAAACGCAACGCACCCGCGGCCTCGCCAAA
Source organism: Caldilineaceae bacterium (assembly GCA_965207495.1). Classification (GTDB taxonomy): domain Bacteria; phylum Chloroflexota; class Anaerolineae; order Caldilineales; family Caldilineaceae; genus Bin5. Next base: position 97,608 of record CBDBMP010000005.1, on the reverse strand, counting down.
CAGCGCGCTGCACGCCGGCCCGCCCGCGTCCAGCGCCGCGGCCGGCTCCTCGCCGCGCAACAGGAACTCTTCGATGCGGTCGCAGCACTGATGGACGATCGCGTCCTTTGCGCTCCGATCTGTCTCGCGGTCAATGATCGCCTGGACCTTTCTGACCAGCGCATTGTACTGGCTGGCCGACAGCACCCTCGCAATCTGCATGAACCGATCCCGGCCGGTCGGACGCGGTTCCGGTTTCGCCGCCGTCTCTTGCGAGCTCACGCCGTTGATGTTGGCAGTTGACGTCTTCACCATCTGTTCGGTGTCATTTTTTATTTCTCTTTCTTTTTCTACTTCTACTTCCAACTTCTGACTGATCATTTTGATCGGTACGTACTGATCATTTTGATCACTACTACCGTGCATTTTGATCACTACGTACTGATCATTTTGATCACTATCGGGCAAGTTTTCCCGATTGTGATCATTTTGCACGGCATCGGGCAGAGTTTCCCGATTGCGGTCATTCTGCACGGTATCGGGCAGCGGGCGGCCTTTGACAATGGCGTCGATCACCTCTTCTCGGAAGAGGTAATGGTAGATCTTGCCGGGCCGCAGCCTGCCCCGCTTGTCGATGTAGGGCTGTTTTTCGCGCGTGATGAGGCCCTTGTCGGTCAGGGCGCGGGCCGCACGCCGCACGGTTTCGACCGGCAGCCCCGATTCGAACGCGATCGTCTCCTGGGTTGGAAAGCAGTAGCCTTCGCGGTCGGCTTGAATCAAAGCGCGGATTACCGTCAGCTGCGCGGGGGTCAACTTGTGCCGTTCACGCAGATACGTCAGCCCGCCGTTCTTCTCGATCCTCTGACAGTCCTGATAACTCATTGTCGCCTCCCTTTCCCATGACGAGAATAGGCCGCAGGGCAGGCAGGCAGACAACGCACAGTATTCGATTGTGGACTTGTGGGTTGCGGGTAAACATGTGGCACGTCTCTTTGCCGGGTATGCCGCCTGCCAAGCGGCAATGTTTGATGGATCGATCCTATCACAGGGCCCGAGAACGACAAAACCCGCCGTTTGGCGGGCCTTGCGGACGGTTTGGCGGGCCGTCGGGTATCAAACATACCATCGAGCATAGAGACGGTAGCTCTCTGGATTTCGCCACTCATTGGCTCCCAGCGGCTGGGTCGACAATCGTTCGTCAGTGCCCCAATTCTACTCGACGCCAATTGGGGTGTCAAGTCTGTTCAGCGCCGAAGGCGCCCCATAGTCGCCGATTCGTCGTCTTTTCACGCAAACTTCCCACCCTTCTTTTTGACTGGACCCACCGAATACACCCTTTTGCGCATATGTTGATACATGTATCAATATGTGTTGAGTCGCATTAGGGCTCGGTGACCTTTGTCTGAACAACGACGTCCGCGTGTAAATTGCGCCTGATCGTCGAAGGGCGACGCAGCTGCGCAAAGAGAATCCGATACGTCTATGGTGTTCTCCGCGTCCTCCGCGGACAAAAAGGTGTTCTTAGCGGCCCTTCGCGTGACTTCGCCGATCAATTGGTTTTGTCTGTTTCAACATTCAGGCGAGAAACATCCTGAACAGGCCTGCAGGCTTTCCGTTCTTGTTGACCAGCCTTCCCAAAATGTCAACGGAACCTGGTCACATCGGGGAAGGATTTGGAGCGTGCCGACGCCGTCACCCGCTCCTGCCTGATCGCCGCCGGCCTGATCGCCGCCGGCCTGGTCGTCATCCCGATTGAACCGTCGGCGCTGTCGGCCTGGGCCTCCGATCGGCGCCCACCGCAGGTTCAAGCAGCTGGCCGCGGCGCGGGAGACAACCATGTCCGACCTCTGCCGCGCCAGGGGGAAGAGGCGCTGGCACAGCATTTCGGCTAATCGCACCCAGGGACACCATTCACCACATCCCCCATGAAACGATCTCTCAATTTCGTCTCACGCCTTCTCTTCATCATGGCGGTCGTGGCCGCGGTCGCCGTCGCCTTCATCCTGCTCGGTATACTCGTGATGCGGGTGGATGACTTGGCAACGCAGGTCGCCGCGCTGTCGACACGCGTGCACGGGATCGAGGAGGCGGGCCCGGCCCAGCCCGGGAGCGGGTCGCAGGGGGTCGGGCCGAGCAGAACGCCCACGCGCACGCCCAGGCCGACCATCACGCCCAGCCCCACGCCAACCGGGCCCACGCACACGCCCGGCCCGACCCAGACGCCGACGCCCACGCGCACAGCGACCTTCACGCCGGTGCCTACCCCCTATTTCATCGTCAACAGCGACTGGGCCAATGTCAGAATGGGGCCCGACCCCAAATACCCGATCATTGATGCCATCCCCAGGGGAGAGCAGCACGACATCGACGCCCGCAACCCCTCCGGCGCCTGGCTGGAGTTCTGCTGCGTGAAAGGGCAACGCGGCTGGATCTACGCGCCTCTCGTGGACGTAAACGTCGACGTGACTGTAATTCCGACAGTGAGTGCCACCCCAACCGTCTCGCCGTCGCCCACACCTACACCCACCAACACTCCGACACTAACCCCCGGGTGTGACCCACACAACCCACACGGACCGGATTGCGATTGTGGGGATTTCAGCACCCACCGACAAGCGCAGGCGTTTTTCATTGCCGCTGGCGGCCCGGACAGCGACCCACACCGGCTGGACGGAAATAAAAACGGCCTCGCGTGTGAAAGCCTTCGCTAATGATAGGGAAAGCCGTTGTCGTGAATTCGGTTAACCAAGGCCTGCATGGTCTCGGCGTCCAACCTCCCTATTGCCCTTGGGAAGCCGCATAGTGTAAGTCATGGCCGGTCGCTGTCCTCCCCTGTGCGGTTCTTCTTTCGTTGTCGCACACGCCCGCAAGTAGTAGAATGCCCCATGTACGGAAGCACGCCTTGAAGGGGGACGCATGAAGGACGCAGAGACTACGACGGTGCCCACCCAGGGTCGGGAAACCACCATGCCCCCGCGCCGGACTCGCGAAGAGACTGCCCGCTTGGGCGACGAGATATATGAGCTTGACATCCGTCCGCAGGTCGAGGCGGCCCACCACGGGGAATACATCGCTATCGATGTTGACAGTGGAAGTTAGGCCATCTCCGACGACCTTCGGGCGGCAGCCAAGCGTCTGCGGACGCAGCCCCTGGCGCGATTGACGTCTGGCTGCTCCGGGTTGGATACCGGGCATTGCATCACTTTTGAGGGCGTCCCATTCGGGTCGCCGAGTGATAGCGGGCGTGATAAATGCCGCCTGTGAGCCGGTAGTGCTTCTGGGCGCCGCTGCCGATACAACGCCTCTCGTGGGTATGCGGATGCTGGACCGCCACAACCTCAACATCGACATAGAGGACGGAGGCCGCGTCGGCATCCAAGCCAAAGAATAGCCGGACTCCTCCTCCTTTCCACCCTTTCCCGCCGCAGCGGTTATTGCCCTTCGAGAACCTGGGGAGAATCTCCCCGGGGAAATTGCTGCTTGGCCCCAAAAACTGGCCCACGTGCTAAGGTGTATGTGCGACGGTTTACGAGCGAATCCTCTGCCCACGAAGTGGACGCGGCGAGCGGGACACCCCGTAGATCGACTATGGTGAGCCCCAATCTTTGGACCACGACTGGTCTGGAAACAGTTCGACTTGCATCCAGGTCAACGCAGCACGCTGTATCTATGCGATACTGACTACATAGGTCGTAGTGCTCTCCACTGGGAGTATAACGGAGTGTTGGTTGTACCGCGACAATGGTCGCCGTACATGTACAACTCGACCCAAAATTGCAGAAATCACACAGTGAATGGAGAGTCGTCATTTCGCTGTCGGTTCACTAAGTGGAACTGGGGGCGACAGAGTTAAATGAACGATTGTGCGGTCGGTGTTGTTTTCATAACAGCACCGACCGCACTTCTATACAAGAAAGGTCTTGACCATGTTGATTTCTACCACCAGAATAGCGTTGGCAATTTTTTCCTTGTTGTCTCTGTCAAGTTGCTTTCCGTTTGACGGCCCTAGACCTAAAGGGGGTCTTCCAACTATGGGACCTATAGAAAATAGCGAAGCAACAAGCACTCCCACGTCGTATCCGAAAGAAATAGATAAATGTATTGACCCGTCTCCGTCTCTTTCCGATACCGATTGCACGGCGTGGAGTTATCTTCGTTCTCTTATAATGGTGGCAAATAACATGGATAATGAAAGTGAAATGGTGGACTTAACTGAAATCGAACTCAATAGACTTGAGAAAGAGATTTACCCGCTTTTTGTGCAAGCACAGTTGAATTGTGGTCAATGGGTTGAGCCGCGCAATGACTATGAGCCAATTTCAGATGTGTTGGCAATGTTGGCTTTCTGGGGCGTGGAGACTTATAACTATAACCCCTCCAATCTGATCGAATTTCTTTTGCGTGGTGCCGCTCAAGACGAATTTGCTTCGAGTGCTGAGGGGATAGGGTGTGTCAAAAGCCTGTTCGTTCTATTCGTCTCCTACGAAGAGAATGACTGACCATTTGAGAAAGAGGGGGTTGCCTATTTCCGAATTATTTGGCGGGCGTGTTTTCATTTTTATAACTTTGACCTGCCCCCGATGTTTGTACCACCCGTTAAGTTAGTCCGACAGGCACGGGAACAGGGTCGGCAGGCAAGAGAGCCTCAGGCGTTACCTAAGGTGTATAATGGAGCGAATCACCAAGCCTGTGGAGGGGTAGAACGATGGTCAAAAAGCGGCGGCGACACGCGGCAGCCTGCAAGTTCCGCGGTGCACGTTCAACTAGATGACCGCTCGTAGACTCTGCGATCCTTGCGCGTCGGTAAGGCATTCCTATGCGGTGATACCTCACACACATAGCTGTTTAGTCCTCCCTCCGCGCTACATAATGGCTTTAACTCACCTTCGAGAGATGGTCGTATGAGTGGGCAACAGCTCTTCAAACAGTGCCCCGACTGCCAACAGTTTTCGCCGGAAAAAAGCGATGCCTGCTTACAGTGCGGGCACAACTTCACTCCAGCGCCAGCGCCCAAGGAAACCAGGGGGGCAGGTGGTTTGGAAGGTCTATCTCGCCAGCCACCGGAGATGTCTGAACTGCAGACCCCTAAGAAGAAAAAGGGATGTGTGGGGAAAATGGTACTATGGACGCTGGCTATTGTCGTCCTGATCATTGTGATCGGTATGATTGGCGCAGCTCTTTCAGGCGACTTTGACTCCCCTACAACATCGGAGCGACCCTCCAGTACGCCAGTGCCGACCTTCACATCCACGCCGTTAGACTCGACAGCTTCTGAAACAACAGGTCAGACAGACACACAGGCTCAAGAGCAGACGACCACGACATCGGTTCCGCCCACCCCCGAACCCCCAACACCCGTCCGGCCAACCGCGACGCCGATATCCAAACCGATGGTGACGGTCAACAATGATATTAATGTGCGAGGAGGTCCAGGTACCAACTATCCAATCATAGGCACGGCTTCAATTGGCCAGCAGTTTCTCATAACCGGCAAGAATGGTGCCGGCGACTGGTGGAAGATCAACTACAATGACCAGGCCGGGTGGGTTTTCGGTCAGTTGGTGGCTGCAACCAACGCGGAACCTGTGCGGGTATCCGCTCAACCCACTTCGACACCTACACCCAGGCCTGCGCGTCCAACAGCAACTGTGCCGATTCCACTTAGCCAAGTCGAAAGAGCAGCTGTCTGGGTAAGTATGGTCAACAACGAATACGGATGGTTAGAAGTATTTATCCAGGTAACATTTGAAGTCGATACGTATGACTTAGATGTTCTCATTCACGGAAAGGAGTGCAGTAACGATCGTCCTCTGTACGACAATGAACCTGCAACAGAAATCTTTTGCGGCATATTGGAATATTCGCATTCGTCTGTCAGTGATGTACGCGTGAGGCTGAACGACAACTGGCGGTCAGAAGGCGAAAGGGAGAGGTACAGGTGCGAGCGAAATAAGGCCTCGACTCATTCTCGCTCTGTCTTCGCGTGCGCCAGTATTAGGTAGACATTCAGCTGTTGCCGCCTCAGGAGCAGACCGACACCCAGACCCACGACCAGATCGAGAAAACGCAGGCTCAGGCATCCCTACCACTTGCGGAACCACTGCAGGAGGACAACCCTAGCGTACTCCCGCGCTTCACCGCAACGCGCAGCCCGCTAAAGCTGTAGTGGCTTATCGCCGTTGTCACGCCGTTAGTCACCTCCTCCTCGTAATGACCGAAGAAGGTGTAAGTTGTGGTCGCGCCGCTCGTCTTCTTAACGCGCGCGCCGGCCGCGTCATACCAGTACTGCTCCAACAAACTGCCGTTGTTGTCCTGTACCTGAGACAGCCGGTTCTGCGTATCCCAGACAAGCGTCTTCTGGCCGGCAAGCCCCTTGTTGCGCACGGTCATGTTGCCGTTGGCGTCATAGTCGAAGCGGTCAGCGCTGCCGATGCGGTCCACCGCGTGGTAGGGCCCGCCGTCGCCGTAACCGTAGCTCTGCCCGTTGAACGCGGTCAGTCGGTTTGCGCCGTCGTAACTGTAGGTTCTGCTATAGCTGCTGGTGCTGTCGGAGGCGGCGGTGAGACGGCCCAGCCCGTCGTAAGTGAAGCTGTGGCTGGTTGTTTCCTCGGTCAGAGCCGTAACGTCGCCGAAGTAATTGTAGGCGTAGCTGCGGTTGAGCCGCTCGCCCGCGCCCGCGCTCAGCCCCACCTTCAGGCTCTCCAGCATGCCGCCGTTTCTCTTGGCCGTCCAGGGGTAGTAGCGCTGCGTGCGCCAGAGATTGCCGGCCGCGGGCAATCGCAGTGCGGTCATGCGCCCGGCCTCGTCGTAGCTGACCCTGTCCACCAGCGTTCCGTGCACCGAGCTGCTCAACCCCACCGCTGCGCCCGGGCTGCCGTAGCTGGTCGTCACCACCTCGCCGCCGTGATAGGTCACCGTTGTCGGCCGGTGGTAATTGTCGTAGCCGTAGCTGCTCGTGCCCGTCAGGCTGTCTACAGTAACGCTCTCACTGTTGAGGCGGCTGTAGCTGTCGTAGCTGAAGGTGCGGGTCACCGCGGCCGGGCGTGGAAAGAACGATCACGGATCAAGGTCGTAGCTGCTTTGGTCCAGCAGAGGCGGCGGGTCGAAGGAGAGGATGTCGCGCACCCAGTTGCCGCGGGACTGTGGGAATGAAGGTTGACCTTCGGGAGCAGGCCATCTGTGCCACCACACGGCGATATCGGGGGCTGGCTCATGTCGCCTGTAAGGGCAAGCGACTACGTTTTCGTCAACGTTATACGGGCAGGGGAAGAGAATCGGCTCAACAGTAAAGAAAAGGACATAGGCAGAGGTCTTCTGTCCCATGATCCAACCGAAGGTGAGGCCGAGTAGAACTGTTGTCAACAGAATGCTGCGCTTTAGCACCGAGTACATGAAAACAGTGGTGGGTCAACTGAAAAACCAGATCGCTACTTCGGGTTCGGGTTTGTTACCGTCGTAGATGCATATTCCGTCGCCGTTTGAGTATGGGCAGGGGTAGATAAGCGGTTCAACAGTAGCGAACCAAAAGAAGTGGAACAAAATGCCTGCCACAAATCCGACGCCTATACACATGACTAGCCGCGTCAGCAATGCGGTGATGCTGGGCAGCCGATCTCTTGGCGTGTGATCTGTCTGCAACAACGATAGCGGCATGCGCATGCTGCTCTCCTGAGTGTGTGCAGGGGACTCGCTCGTTAACCGTCGCACATACACCTTAGTAGTGGTCCAGTTTTTGGGACCACTTCAGCGTTAAAGTAGAAGTAGAGCGTCACAAGAGAGTTGCTCTACTGAATTCAGCTGCACGTAGAGAGTATGGAAAATTGTCCCTTCGCGCCGTGCGAACAGGGAGGGTTTATGGAGCGGCGCGCCGCATCACAACTACTTCATAGAGGTAAGCGGAAAAATCCTGGATGACTACTGCCTTCATCGTCCCATCCGGCGAAGTCGATTCTTCGACCAGGCGATCTGGCCATGCGCTGATTTCGACGAAGCTCGGGTCCTCTGCCTTCATCTTCGCTTCATCCGGGTGCCTTGGACCTCTCGATACCGTCGCTGAAGATGTGAAACCGTCCGGTAGCCGCCTTATCCGCTCAGGTGCGTTGCCGCTGACCGGATCATATAGCCACAAAATATTGCCGTCTCCATATATGCAGTTGGGGTACCCGTCTCCCTTGCTATAGTAGAGCTTGTTGTCCCCGCTCCACCCAAGCAGCCTGTATTCGCAACTGCCTTGGTAGAGGTCTTCTATTTCGTGTTGTGCACGCCTGATTGCGCCTGCCAGAGAGCTTTCGGGCCGCGTGAGCCAGTTGACCTCGTACCCTGGCGGCGGCTCGAAAATTTCGAGTGAACTGTAGGTGCCGTAGATCGCCGGAATTGTAAACGGTGCGATCACAAGCAATACCAATGGCACAAGCGAGATTGCTCTCGCGATCCAGCCCCGTTGTGAAAAAATCCAGAGAAATACGCATAAGACCAACCCAACACACCAGAGGACAAAGAATGCAGTTTGACCCGCATAAAACACCGCAGCCGGGAACATGGTGACAATGTAAAGGGGTAGACCAACCATTCCACCGACTATGGGTGTTCTCCACAGCGGTCTCAGCCAACCCGAGCCCCACAGAATCCAATCGCCATAGAGTCCCATCAACAAGGTGACGAACAGAACCCACATCAGGACCTTCAGGGCCTTTGACGGCCCTGGAAATCGATCGGCAACCGCTGAAATGTGACCCATTGTGCCCTTCTTCTGGTTTCAGGAATACGTTACGTTCAGACAGCCGAAAATTGTCACTGAAAGCGCATTCCGCGGTGCTTGCTGTGGAATCGGCGCACAGGCTGACAGCGTAAGCGCAAGCGTGGTCTGGATTGCGGCAAGTTTCTCCCTTCTGTTTCCCCTCTCTTGGATATAAATTGCCGCACTGGCGTAACAACGCCCGCAGTGCCGGAACGGTTCCAGTAGAAATTGTTGCCAATCTGCAAGGAAGACCATATTTATCCGATCCTTTCCTTGATGAAATGCTCAGGAAGTAATGGCCTGATTCTGTAGGACGCCAACAAATCTCGTGTTTACGTGCGTCCTGGCGCAGAGTGCTAAGCTGCTCTTAATCGCCGGATATCTCCATGTACACAGGCGTGGTGTCTTCTATCCTGTCAGCCGCTGTAGAACCACAAGGCCAGCGCTCCCATGAGTACTTTTGAAGCCATGGGAGTGCATTTAAGAACTGGGAAACCGTAGTTCAGGGGGCCACTGCTGAGCGCTGAGATTGGTGGAGCCATCGGAATGCGTCTCCCAGACGCTGGCCTCCAACATCTTCTCGATTGGAGTGGTCATGTCGGCGCCAGCCCCTTTATGTGACAGGAACGCAATATGGTAAGCAATGAGTATGTTTATCGCTTGCTTGTGTAAGCGGGGTTCTACCATCTTCGCGCCAGGGTGCGGTACCGCCACAAGCCCGCGAGGCCGGCCGCGGAATGTATCATACATACCCTGTGAACATTCAGGGGCGCCATGCAGTGTAGGCCGTGGCCGCCAGCGCATCGCCGAGATTGCCGCAGCCTGAAAAAATGCCCTTCAAGGAATTTTGAATTTCCGCCGACACATGAATCGGTATCAGGCATTGCGCCAAGATCGGTCCATTTTCTTCAGCGGGAAAAAACGATTTTTGACAGGGGATTCACAGCCGCACGCACAGGAGGTCGACTCGATTCTCTGTTCTCCGGACATTCTTCCCCCCAGCATCCCTGCTGGATTCCTGTTCGCCGGCATGGTCTTCTCCCCGAAGATGGCATTACCGGCATCCGCATTGCAAATCTTCAAGAGATGCAAGCAGGTCCAGGACCAGCACCGCCGTGTCTCCCAGCAGCGCCGGGTTGATGAACTCTATCGTATCGTCTGGGCTGTTGATGCGTGAAGTGTCGTCCCCGAAGAAGAGAATGGTCGGAACCCAAGCGTCTCCGAAGATGAAGTCATCGCTGAAGGCCCCGGAGGGCAATCGCCTGGTGATGGTGAGGAGCACGCCCTCCCTTTCGGCGGCCTCTGATACATACTTTGTCAACCAGGGGTTGCCCACCGCCAACAGCGTTGTGCCGGAACCCACCGAGTCCAGGTTGATCATGACCCTGATGTCGGCTAATTCTGCATCGGTCAACTCGTCCACGTAATGACTGCTGCCGTGCAGTCCTGTCTCCTCTGAACCAAAGGCGATCAACCGTAGTGTGAACGGGAAAACCGAAACCGCCTGGTCCGACCACGGAGGCTGCGCCAACCGCTCTGCCAGCGCCAGAAGCACACCCATCCCGGAAGCGTTGTCGTTGGCGCCCACTGAATCCGACGTCGTGTCGTAGTGTGCTCCCAGGATGACCACGCCCTCATTCCGCCCGGGAAGTTCAAGGATTATGTTACGCGATGGCCCTGGGAATCCCTTTTCCGTTATCGACTCCTCAAAGTTTTGCATCTCCGGGCTGTAGCCGAATTCGGTAAAGCGGTCCATCAGGAACGCTGCAGCCTCCAGCTCCTCCTCCGTAGCGCTCTCCCGCGGCCCCACCACTTCGCTCAACTCGCACAGGTACCCGAAAGCGGAACCGGCCAAAGCCTTACGGTCGGCCGCGTCGAATCTTGCGCGGGCAGGCGGCGGAGGGACATTGGTCAAAGCCTCCCGCGCCGTTTTCTCGAGCGCCGCGCAGACCGATCCCTGCGTCAAAACGCTGGCCGGCACAGGCGGCTCTGCAGGGATGGGATTGCAGGCGGTCAGCAACAGGGCGGCAACGGCGGCGACCACCCAGGACAGTGTAAGCTGCTTGCCGGTCATGAATGATTCCTTTCGTACGCTAAGTGTCATAAATAGCTAAACCGCAAGGGGCTGCCCATGAGGCCGGTCAAGACCAGAGCTGTAAGCGATCACCACCCGAAACCGTAATACACTGTGTTTTCAACCAGGGGCGGCATGAACGCCTCAACGGCAAGATCCGACAGGTAAGCGCTGCAGTCAATGCAGTTGTAACCTTCTCCCACTACTGTGTCACGAACAAGAACCAACTTTTTGTCCCGTCTGAGGACGCTATGCTGGCCGCCTCTAATGCGACGGGCGATCCCCCTTCGTTTATGGTCAGAAACATCGCGAGTGTTCAAAGCAGAGACAATTAGATTCACCGCGATTGTCAGTCCGCATCGCGCGGAAGATAGTCGGGACCGCCAGGAAACCCGCGCGATACGAACGCAATGGTGGACTTGTCAGTGATGCCAGGAATCTCCGCTGTAAGAGTAATCGTGCCTTCTTCTTGAGAAAACGTCACTTCGATCTCGCTCGACAAGAATTCATGCGAAGTGTATTCGTTGCCACTATGTTCTGAAATGGCACGACCGCATTTATACAAGCCTCCTGTAACCATCGGCTTGGTCGGCCGGGCAAAGAGCAACTCTTCTCTATTCGGATCGTAGTAGGTGGCTTGAAACATATAGTCGAGATGACTCATCGGAGTAAGAGGATCTCCTTCAATGCTGACGAGCACCAACCAACGATTCGCCTCAAGTCTGAAATGTCCTGGCTCGTGACTGTAATACCCCTCTTCGGGAAGTTCTCGAAAGTGAATTGTTGCAGACAGGATTTCGCCGTTCAATTCAGAACTCACGTCGATAATGTCGCCAGAGCCAAACCTATTCTCGGAAACTTCCCCTTCCACGCTCTGCCCTGGCGATATGGAAATGTAACCTGGCGGGTACTCGGCGTAAGTCGACCTGTGATAGGGATTCGGCGGCAGAAACGGGCAGCCGTTCAACAGGACCACACACGCGGTGATCAGTAGCACTTTCAACATCACTGCCTCCTCTTACTTACCGACCTGACTCAAGACTACAGTTCTTCCGTTTCAAACGAACCGATCTGCACGGCAACCCAGCTGTCGTTATCGGTCAGTATATCGTCGTTGATGCGTAGGAAGAGGATGCCGTGATCCTGCGCCTGCAGTTCCGTGGCCTTGCCGATGACGAAGCGCTGCCCCTATACGTAGAGTGGGGCCTCTGTGATCGAGTGAAGATGAACTGTGGTTGCCATACACTGCATGCCTACTCACCGCCGCCCGACCCGGACAAAACCTGACACGCAACCTGCTCCGAACCGTGCAGAAAATCATAGGCCTCAAACGCAAGCCGCGACTGCGGCGTAATACCAGGAATGCGTCCAATGAGCGTGATCGTGTTTTCCTCAGACGATACATAGATGCCTATACTGCTGAGTTGGGTGCCGGTGCCGTCCGCGTCCATTTGCCAGGAGTCGGCCTGCACAGCTTCGCGTATAGGCAGATGCACACCGTTGGACGAGGACTGCGTGAAATGACTGGCGGCCAGCGAGTATTCAGCCCCCAGCAAACCTGTCTCCGGGTCGTTGTCCACGTCTATCGACACCTCCCATTTGTATTCCAACGCATTTTCCGGAATATCCTTCCTGAAAAATTCAAGCGTTTCCGGAACATCCCGGAGATGCAATACGACGGCAAGCGTCCCGTCGCCGGTCAGAGCTGTGCTGACCTCGGTTATGTCTAAATATGCAGGCAGCGTGTCCGAGACCGCATCGACGACCCGCTGGCCCGGCCTGATTACGGCATCTTCAGGATGACACGGGCTGGCGAATAAGCCTGTGATCGACGAACCATGACTGCTCATCTCCACTGAACCGGCAAAGAAATCATACGCCCTGAACTTGAGCGGCGACTTTGCCGTGATTCCGGGAATCTTTCCTGAGAGCGTTATCGTGTTGTCGTCGACAGACACCTCGACCTCGATATCGGCCTCTGCCAGAACCCTGTACCCCTCTCGGTTCAGCCCCCAAAGGCTGGCTTTGACGAAGTCCGGTTGGTGGATCTCTGCCACCGTATTGCTGCCTTGGGCGAAACGAGGCACGAAATAGCCTGCCGACAGCATGTAATCGTACCCGCCGCTGCCTGTCTCCGGGTCATTGTCCACATCGACCAACACCTCCCAACTGTACTCCAGAGCATGCGCCGGCACTCCCGTTCTGGCGAAGGTCAACGTCTCCGGAATATCCCTGAGTTGAAAAGTGACGGTCAAGGTCTCCCCGTCCAGCGCTGTCGCGACATCGCGGATATCGATGTGCCCAACCCGTTCGTGTGGCACTTTATCGACTACAGACTGAACCGGCGTTACTGCATACCCGACCGACGAACTCTGAGAGGGAGCCGGCCGACCCAAACCAAACGGAGTAAGACAACCAACCTCCTCCGAACCGCCTAAATAGTCATACACCCCGAATGCAAGCTGTGACTCTGCCGTGATTCCAGGAATCTCTCCCGATAGCGATATCGTGTCCTCTTCCGCCGATACCTCGATGCGCGCCGATTCGAGAAATGCGATATAGGGGAATGCCCCTCCCGCTGACTTCAGGTGCCATGTAGTGGTTTGTACGCTGTCAGTTGTGACAGCCACACTCCGGTTGCGGCCGCTGGACCAGTGGGAAGGAACGTACATCGATGACAGAATGTATTCGAACCCTTGAAAACCCGTTTCCCCGTCGCCGTCCACATCGACCGACACCTCCCAGCTGTACTCAATCGCATCTTCGGGCACGCCGGTTCTGTCGAATATCAGTTCCTCCGGAACGTCTCTGAGATGAAAATCCACCGTCAGCGTTTCCCCGGAAAGGGACGTGCTGATCTCCGTTACATCCACATGTGCGGGCAGGGAGTCTGAAACATCATCGATGACGCTCTTCCCTGGTGTAATTGCTCCATCAATATCACACAGGCTGGACGATGTGAGGATGACTGGCGGATCCTGGCATCCGAGCTCATCGGACTCGCCAAGATGCTCGAACGTCCTGAACGAGAGACGCGAGTCCGGCGTGATTCCAGGAATCCGGCCGCTGAGAATCATCATGTCCGTCTCTGCCGACGCCTCGAGGCTGGCGTCCCTTAGAGTCGTGATACTTCCCCCTGGTTGCATCTCCCAAACGCTGGCCTTTGCCACCTCCTCTATCGGCGCTTCTGTGTTGTCCCCTGCATGCGGAGGCCACACAATGTGATGCGCGGACAGAAGGTACTCAAATCCGCCGTCGCCCGTTCCCCGGTCGTTGTCCACATCGATCGACACCTCCCAGCTATACTCCATACTGTTTTCCAATGTGCCTGTACGATTGAATGTCAGCGTCTCCGGCACATTCCTGAAACGGAACGCAACGGTCAGGGTTTCGCCCGCAAGGGACGTCCTGACTTCGACAATGTCCAGATACGCGACAGACACATCAGATACCTCGTCAATTACGGTCTGCCCCGGCCTTGTCAGGACCGCACCGGAACTGCACCCCCAGGACCCCACACTCTTCCTGTACGGGTCATGGCACGCTATCTGATCGGCCTCTCCGGCGAACTGCACATCATAAGCTGAAAACGCCAGTCGCGATTCGGATGTAATGCCGGGAACGACGTCAGAGATCGTTATCGTGTCCGCCTCGACATAAACTGTTGAGCCGCCGTCCTCGATAGTTCTGCTGGAGCCACCGGAGTGTACTTCAGTGGCGTATGTTTCAGTGCTGGTGGAACCATCGGGGTGTATTTCCCAGACACCGGCCTCCACCATCTCCCCGATTGGAGCGGTCACGTCAGAAGCAGTCCTTTTGCTTGGCATGAACGTAATATGGTAGGCAGACAGCAGCATATCGTAACCGCCGGGACCGGTGCTGCGGCCGTTGTCCACGTCGATTGCGACCTCCCATTCATACTCCTTTGTGCCCCGCCCAAATTCCGTTCGATTGAACCGCAAGGTCTCCGGCAGCTCCCTGAGATGGAAGACAACCGTCAATCTCTCGCCCGACAGTGAAGTTTCGACTTCAGTAATGTCGATATGCGCGGCCGGCACGTCCGAAACGGTATCGATTACCCTATCGCCCGGCCTGATCGGCTCCACCGAACCGCACTGCTCGGGCGTTTGTGCGAGCACAGGGGTTGACCCGGAGGCCAGCAGGAGGATGACCAGAAGAAAGTAGACGTAGTTCGTGATTTTCATTGTTCGTTCTCCCAGAAGATGAGGGGTTCCCAACCCAGACACCAGAGGCTTCCAGGACCGGAAGGCGCGTGAAGCAATGAGAAAGCACCGGACAAACACCTGCCGGCCCGGGTCGATCCGGTGTTCGCGATACGCTTCTGAAACGCCTCTCTTCCCCTATGCATGAACGGTCAGTCAAAAGTTGACGGTTCCAATCCGGTTGCAATAACGGCTGTCATGCCGGAGCTCGCTTTCACCTGCTGTCAACAGAAACCTGGCAAGTCACCTGCTCGGAACCGTGCAGAATATCATAGGCCTCGAAAACAAGCCGCGACTGTGACGTAATGCCGGGTATATATCCGACAAGCGTAATCGTGTTCTCTTCAGACGATACCTCAATGCCGGCGCTGCTCAGAGAGGCGGCGCCAAGGCCATACGGGTCCATCTTCCAGGTGTCGACCTGCACAGCTTCTTCAATAGGCAGATGAACACCCGCGTCACTGAACGAGGGATGCCTGAAGCGGCTGGCGGACATACTGTATTCATCTCCCAGGTATCCGCCTGTTTCGCGGTCGTTGTCCACGTCGATTGACACAGACCAACCGTACTCCAACATGTTTCCCCGGACGCCCTCCCGGTTGAACTCCAGCGTTTCCGGAAGATCTCTGAGATGGAAAACAACGGCAAGCGTCTCGCCATCCAGGGTTGTGCTGACTTCGGTGATGTCCATATAAGCGGGCAGCGTGTCGGTGATGCCATCGATCACAGTCTGCCCGGGCGCAATCATGGCATCGTCAGAATCGCACCGGCCTTCATATATGACAACAGGCACAGGAGACAGACATCCCACCTTCTCCGTACCTCCTGAATAGTCGTAAGCCTCGAACGCGAGCGGTGACACGGTCGTGATGCCGGGAATCTCTCCGGAAAGCGTGATCGTGTTGTCCTCGGCAGATACTTCGATGCGGGCATCTTCGAGGAAGACAAAACCTTCTCCCGGCGTCATTTTTCGCGTGCTGACCTGTACATTCCTCCCTGCCGCTATGGGTGCTGTTGTGCCGCCTCCACTGGATGAGGAGGACACTTTGTGCACGGCGGAAAGCGTATAGTCGATCCCTCCAAAACCGGTCTCCGGGTCATTGTCCGCATCGACAAACACCTTCCAGCTGTACTCAGGCTCATCATCCGGTACGCCTGCCCTGTCGAATGTCAATGCCTCCGGAACGTCTCTGAGATGGAAAACGGCCGTCAGCGTCTCCCCTGAAAGGGAGGTGTCGACCGCCGTGATATCTATATGCGCGGCAGGTACATCAGACACGTCATCGGCGACGGCATTCCCCGCCCTGACCGGGGCATCATATGGCGTACATTGCCTGATCAGCGGTTGACCCATGCCATACGAACCATACGAAAGGAAACATCCAACCTCCTCCGTGCCGCCCAGGTAATCGAAAGCCCCGAACGCAAGCCGGGATTCCGCTGTGATGCCCGGGACTTTCCCGGAAAGCGTTATCGTGTTGTCTTCAACAGATACTTCGATGCGGCCCTCTTCGACTGTCATGGCATCATGTTGATCCAGTCCCCAGGTGTGGGTTTGCAGAACCCCCGGTGTCTCTATAGCTGCTGCTGTATTGATGCCGCCGGCTCTGGGGAATACAATATGCATGGCGGACAGAGCGTAGTCGAACCCGTAGGAGCCTGTTGTGCGGTCGTTGTCTATATCGATCGACACCTCCCAATTGTACTCCACAGCAGGCTCCGGCACCCCCGTTCTGTCGAACGTTAACGTCTCCGGAACGTCTCTGAGTTGAAACACGACGGTCAGGAGTTCCTCAGAAAGGGAGCTGTTGATCTCGATAATGTCGATATGCGCGGCCGGCACGTCGCCGGCGGCGTCCAGCACGGTCTGACCGGGCGTAACAATGGGCCGGTCAGGTATGCACTGGCTGGCGGCCAGGCCGGTGATCGAGGGGCTATGACCACTCATCTCTACGGAGCCGGCGAAGAAATCATACGCCCGCAGCTTGAGCCGCGACGCTTCCGTGATCCCGGGAATATCGCCGGAGAGCGTTATCGTGTTGTCGGCGGCAGAGACCTCGATCGCGATATCGGCCTCTGCCGGAACCCTGTACCCTTGCCGGTTCAGCCCCCAAAGGCTGGCTTTGACGAAACCCGGTTGGGTTATCTCTGCCACCGTATCGCTGTTTTTTGCGCGGGGATGCACGAAATAGCCGGCAGACAGCATGTAATCGAACCCGGCGCTGCCTGTTTCCTGGTCGCTGTCTACATCTATCAACACCTCCCAGTTGTACTCCAGAGCATGCTGTGGCACTCCTGTTCTGTTGAAGGTCAACGTCTCCGGCAGATCCCTGAGTTCAAAAGTGACGCTCAAGGTCTCCCCGTCCAACGCTGTCGTGACGCCGCGAATATCAATGTGCGCAACCAGGTCGTGAGAGAAATCTTTGAATTCATCCTGCTCTGAAACAGCTGCGGAGCCGTCCACCGGACGCGACAGTTCCGATGCTGCCGGCGGCTCTGCCGGTATGGGCGCGCAGGCGGCGGTGAGAAGCGCGAGTCCGACAATCAGAATGCTCCTGAACATGGTGATTTCTCCCTGGGAAAAGAAGGCAAGGTTTGGGTTTCGTCGAACCCGGCCGCCCTGTCTGACGCATGGACGTGAACCTGGCGGGCTGAATTAACCAGGACGGCATGAGACGCCATCGTGCCCGAGCAGGGTATCAAAGGTTGAGAACATCAGGGTTGATTCGGATGTGATGCCCGGAACCTCGCTGACTAGCGTGAGCGTGTTGTCTTCGTAAGAGACGATTAGTCGGGCATCAGCGAGCACGTCTATCAAATTCGTTACATGCTCTTCTTGATCATGCTGATTTTTCCATTCCCACAACTCGATTTGAACTCCATCTTCAAATAAGTGGGGTGTGGCCTGTGGGTGTGCCAGCCCCAGGCCGATGTTGGAAAAAACCCCAAACGTGTACTCGTATCGTTTCGATTCCAACTCGTCCTCGCCATCGGCATCGATGTGAACCATCCACATATACTCCGGGCTCATGGGATCGACACCTTTTCTGTTAAACTCCAATTCCTCGGGGATCTCCCTCAGATGGAAAACAGCCGTCAGGGTCTCACCCTCCAGTTTGGATTCCACCCTGACCATATCGACGTATGCCGGTATGTTGTCTGCGACGGGATCGTTCGCGCTCTGACCAGGCAGCATTTCAAGATGATCAACGACAGAGACAGCTTGGGTGCCTATGGGGCTGATCTCATCTCTATCGGGGCAGTCGGCGAGGTTTTCTATCGCGGGTACTATTTTTGGCCCCTGCGACGGTTCTGATGTGTGCGCCGTCTCCGACGTTGCGGGGGGCTCTGACGTCTGCGGTGGTTCCGATGCTGCCGGCGGAGCCGCCGGTATGGGTACGCAGGCGGCGGTGAAAAGTGCGAGGCCGACGATCACAAAGCTTTTGAACATGGTGAATTCTCCTAGGGAACTTGAGGCAGGGTTTGGGTTACGTCTGACCCGGCCGCTCTTTGTGACGCATGGACGTGAGCCGGGAGGGCTGAATCAACCAGGGTGACAAGAGACGCTGTCTTGACCGAGCAGAATGTCATAGGTCGAGAACAAAAGGGTCGACTCCGATGTAATGCCCGGAACCTCGCTGATAAGCGTGAGCGTGCCCTCTTCGTGAGAGACGAGCATGCGGACATAAACGGGTACGTTTATCAGAAAAACTACATCCTGTTCGTGATCATGGTTGGCTTTCCACAAGGTGCTTCGCACAGCCTCCTGGAAAGGACGCGTTGCGGCCGGCGTGTCTGCCAGGACCCTCCTGGCGGAGTAGACGGCGCCCAACATGTATTCAATCTGTTCAGATTCAGATTCTTCGCTGTTCTCCACGAAAATTTCAACTGTCCACATATACTCGGAGTGAAGGTCCTTGACACCTTCCCTGTTGAACGCCATCTCTTCGGGGATCTCCCTCAGATAGAATATTGCCGTCAGCGTTTCACCATCCAGGCTGGACGCCGTGCCGATGATGTCAATATAAGCCGGTATATCATCTGCAATGGGGTCTAATGCACTCTGGCCGGGCAGCATCGTAAGATAGCCGCCGGGACAATCCGCCGGCTCTTCGGACACTGTCAGCACTGCCTGCCCCTGCGCCGCTCCGGACACAGGCAGAGGTGTTGACCCTTGCTCCGCTGCCAACACAGCCAGTGCTCTTGGCTCCTGCACCGATCTTGTCGCAACGGAAGGTGCAGCCGGTGTAACCGCGCAGGCCGCGGCAAGAAGAACGAGTCCGACGACCAGAATTCCCTTGAACATGATTTGTCTCCTTACTCCTGCAGCGGGAGATCGATTCGCACGGTTGTGCCCTGTCCCGGCCCGTCACTCGCCACGGCAATCGTCCCCCCGTGCGCTTCGACGACTGCGCGTGTAATGGCCAGCCCCAGGCCTGCGCCCCCTGTACGGCGGCTGCGAGACCGGTCGGCGCGGTAGAACCGGTCCACAACGTGGGGCAGATCGGTGGAACTGATCCCCGCGCCGTCGTCGGTTACGGAAATCGTGAGTTGCCGCACCGCTTCGATAGTTGCGGCAACCTCAACCTTTCCCTCAGCCTGCGTATGCCGGAGAGCGTTGTCTATCACATTGCCGAGCGCCTGGCTCATGCGCATCGGGTCCAGCTTGAAATCTGGCAGGTCGGGGGGCAACTGCAGCGAGAGTGTGATCCGGCTCATCTCTGCCTGTGGCTGCCAGCGCGCCAGTTCAGCGGTGAGAAGTTGATCGATGGAGCAGGATTCAACGGTGAGCTGCAACTCGTCCGACTCGGTTTCGGCCAGCCAGCCCAGATCGCGCACCAGGTTGCCCAGCATATTGACCTCCTGAACAATCCGGTCGGCGGCCTGTGAGGGGGATTGCAGGCCTCTGCGCAGCGCGTGGGCCTCGAGGCGAATGATGCTCAGGGGCGTGCTCAGCTCGTGGGAAACATCGTCGAGCAGACGGTTGCGCAGGTCGCGTTGCGTCTGCAGGGCGGTTGTCATCTTGTTGAAAGCGCTGCTCATCTGCCCCAGTTCGTCAGATGAAGTAACCGGAAGCAGAGCGGTATCACCGCGTTGGGCAACGGTCCGGAAGGCCTGGGTCAAGGCAGTAACAGGGGTGGAGATGCGTTTGGAGAGCCAGGCGGCGAGTAAGAGCGCAATGGCGACGGTCAGCAGTCCGCCAATGACTGTGGTATAGAGCAGGCCTCGGACAAAGTTTCGTGATTCGGTTGCGCCGAATGCTTGATAGAAATCCAGGATGGCATAACCCACCGCTTGGCGAGCGCTGTCGTCGGATACATTGACAACTTGCTCATTAACGATCTGTTCATTCAGTTCGGATGCGGCTCGGTCTTGCGGCAAGTCGGAGAGGTCGTCGTACAAGGCATATTCATCGCCAACGTCGACAAATACAAGTATCTCATCTCCGTTTACCCTTTTATGGAACAGTACATAGTGCTCCTCTTGCACACTGTCTTCGTGTCGTTGCTCTTGTTCTCTCCTTGAACTGATGAGACTGCCTGAGCCTGCTTCGGACACTGTGACGACCAGCGTCTCCCAGCCGTCTGAGTACGTGTAGGATTGGCCTAGCTTCTGGGCGACAAGCTCAGCTGCCTTGCTGCTGAGCTCGCCGCCATATGTGTCCAATCGGTCCAGCGTCGCATAGTATCCGATGCCGACGCTGAGCGAAACGGCGAACAGAATCAGCAGGACAAATGCGCCCAGAAAGCGCCAGTACAACGACATTATTCATCCCTCGTTACAAATCGATAACCGGATCCATAGACGGTCTGTATCGGCTGGAACCCATCTGCGGCAATCTGCTTGCGCAGACGGAAAATATGGTTGTCGATGGACCGGTCATACGCTTCGAAGTCGTCATCGAAGGCGAGGGCGATCAATTGGTCCCGTGTAAGTACCTGGTTCGGATGACGCATGAATGCAGCCAGCAGCAGGTACAGTGTCCGGCTCAGATTGATCGGCTTTTCGTCAACTGTGACGCGCCGTGTCGTCTCATCAATCGTGATGCGACCGTGACGCAAACGCTGCTGGACCTTGTCCTGGACGCGCCGCAACACCGCTTTGGCGCGTGCGACAACCTCCTCGGGATCGAAGGGTTTGATGACATAGTCGTCGGCGCCGGTGTCTAGGCCCCTGGTACGGTCTGCAAGGCCTGCCCTGGCTGTGAGCATGATGATCGGAACATCCGATTCGCGGCGCAGAATCTGACAGAGTTCCATTCCGTCGAGGAGGGGAAGCATCAGGTCAAGCACGATCAGGTCGGGGGCAAGCCTGCGAGCCAGGTTGAGACCCGTCCTGCCGTCATGGGCGACTTCGACCGCAAAGCCCTCCTCCTCCAGGAATACTCTCAACCAGTTCGCGATGGTTGTGTCGTCTTCAACAACTAATATCAGGTGACTCACTGTTCATTCCCGCAATGAACCCATGCAGACAAGATTCCCTTTCTCTGACAAGGTTACCATTCCCGTCCCTGATTTCTTGCGTCGCACTTTTCCACGTCGATTTGTTTGGGTTACGCGGGGGATGTCCCTCACATACTGTCAATAATAGAGGGGAAATGTCGCAGAAATATCTCAAATTGAGATGAACTCGCTCAGAAGTCCTTAAACCGGACGCCTAATCTGGGTGCCGATGCCGGGCAGGGCGATGTACCGCTCAAGCGTGGCGGTAATGTCGTTGATCAGCCAGGAGCTCG
Source organism: Caldilineaceae bacterium (assembly GCA_965207495.1). Taxonomy (GTDB): domain Bacteria; phylum Chloroflexota; class Anaerolineae; order Caldilineales; family Caldilineaceae; genus Bin5. The sequence continues at coordinate 75,859 of CBDBMP010000005.1, read as the reverse complement.
GGGCAGTGTGGCCCGGCCCGGCGATGCCAGGCGGAGAGGTTGCCCGACAGACCGGGGAACGGGACCCTGGAGGGCCGCGGCGTTTGCCAGCGCGGGTTGGGGCAAAAGTACATGGATATGGGTACCATCGAAGTGGCACTCACCTGGTTGACGTCGCAGAACGGCGCAACAGAACATTCCGAGTACCATCTGGCGCAGCCGGCCTTTCCCAGCACTTGCCGTCGCACTTTTGCCTACTTGCGGCAGCTCACTTTCCGCCAGGCCGCTAATTGGCGTCTCAAAATTCCTCACAATGGGGAATTTGTGCAGATTGTCCGAAGCCCAAGAGTATAGTATCTTCAGCCCCGAAATAATCACTTGGAACGCCTCTTAGTACCCCGGCCTTGTGTCGGTACTTGACTTCGTACAGGGAGGAACAACTATGTTTTCGGAGAAACGGTTTTCGCAGCACGAGTTGGGGATTGCGTCGCTCTTTCTACTGTTCACTCTTTCATTCCTGCTTGGCGGCTGCGACGCCCAGGAAATCGGGACGGCCGTCTCTGAGCCAGCTGGCGAGCCCGTGACAATAAGGTATGTGGCGCCCGGCAGACCCATATGGTCTGTGCCAGAGGACGCGGCGATTGAGCGGTTCCATGAGCAGATGCCGGACATAGTGATTGACCGCCAGCCGCAGAAGCGCCGCTTTAGCCATTACTTGTCGGAATCCCCCCCTCCAGACGTATTTTTTGGGGCTGAAGGCCATGAATTTCGCCAGGCTGCTCAACAGAATCTGTTGTTCGATCTCTCCGATATTTGGGTGGACAACAATCTGGCTGAAGCGTATGGAAGACAGTTCGGGGAAGTCGGTCGTATCGATGGCACGTTTCGGCTTGTACCTGTCGGTTTTTTCTGGACAGGCATTTTTTACAACAAAGAGGTTTTTGAGCGCTATGACCTGGTTCCGCCCGCGACATGGGAGGAGTTCGTTACCATTTGTGAGACGCTACTGGCGAACGGCGAGACGCCTCTCTCAATAGCCGGCAGGGGTACCTATCACAGCTACTTGTGGTTCAGCTACCTCAATATGCGTTTGAACGGACCTTCGTTTCACAGGCGCTTGATAGAGGGGCAAGAGAGCTACACCGATGAACGGGTAGCTCTCGTCTGGGAATCCTGGATTTCTCTATTTCAGCGGGGATACTTTATTGAAAGACCGAACGTGACATCTGAGAGCGGAAGCATAAAGGCGCTAGTTCCCGGGGAGGAGGACAGCCCGCTCACGGCAAAGGAGGCTGTGATGACGCTTACGCCCCACTTCAGCTTGCATTACCTGTCCCCGGAATCTGCCTCTGAACTCGATTTCTTTCAGTTTCCCCAGATGGACCCTGATACGTCAGTGGGAGAGATCGCGACAGTATTCGGCTACGTAATCCCAGCGGAGGCGGCGCATCGACCTGAGGCAAGCGCATTTGTCGGTTACATGGCGTCAGCCGAAGCGCAAGCGACGCAGATGGCCCGAATCGTCGAGGACCCTGCAATTGTCGGATTTATTCCATTGCATCGCGATGTGGACCGGGCGCTGTTGCCAGTGGCTGCGCGAAAGGCCGAGGAATTGGTGCGTGGGGCGGACGAGGTACTGCCACCACTTGCACTGGCTCTGCCCAGAAGTATGCAGGCGGGTTTCACAACGGTCTTTGATGGGATATATAAGCAGTTGAATAGTCCGGAAACCGAGATCGACGTTTCTGAAATCCAGTCCACCTTGGAAGAAGCGCGACAGCAGGCGTTGGAGAGAGGGGATTACCGGCAGTAGCAGAGAGGCCTTTGGTCTTGCTCCCGTAGCCGTATGGCAGTAAGATTGCACACAACACTTGTCATCTGCGATAACGCGATCTAGACACCATGCGCGTCTAGACCTTATCGAATCAGTAGGTCATGCGCATGGGTGAACGGAAGAAATGTCCAGCTTGGCCTCGTCCAAGGGTGTAAATCTGGCACGAATGGCGTTCGCCTGGTCTTCCTAGACTGGGGCTTGTGATAGAGTGCTGTGCTCAAGATGTCGCGGGCTTCCTCTTCCATGGAACGACCGTTCTCATCTTCTCGGATTCGTAGCCGGCGCTTCAGCCCCTTCTCGAGGTGACGCACGGTTATGCTGGCCATGACAGTTCTCTGTTTACAATGATGCGGCGTGACGCTCTAAGGATTACGCCCGCCCCCCACACACACAAAAGGTTTTTCGGATAGGCGGAGATATCAGGGGATATGAGGGAAGCGGCGGTAGAGGTGCAAAGCCTCAATAAGCACTATCGAAACGGAACCTGGGCCAATCGCGACTCACCCTGACCGTCCAGCAAGGCGAACTCCTGGCCATTCTCGGGCCAAACGGCGCCGGCAAAACCACCCTTGTCCGCCAGATAACCACCGAGCTCGTCCCCACCTCCGGCGAAGTCCTCGTCTTCGGGCTCGACGCCGTCTCACGCCCCAACGAAGCCAAGGCCCATATGAGCGTAATCCCCCAGGAGACCAACTTCTACTGGGGCCTCTCCGTCCGCCACTACCTGCGCATCCTCGGCAAACTGCGCGGACTCACCAGGCACACCGCAACCCGCCGCGCCGCAGAACTGATCTCAGATCTCGGTCTCGACGAGCACAAGGATAAACCCGCCGAGCAACTCTCCGGTGGTCTTCGCCGCCGCCTCCTCGTCGGCATCGCCATGCTGGCCGACCCCGCCCTGCTCGTCCTCGATGAGCCCAGTGTCGGCCTCGACCCCGAGTCCCGCCGCGACCTATGGGATCTCCTCCGTGACTATCGACGCAGAGGCGCTACCATCCTTCTGACGACCCACTCCATGGAGGAGGCTGAAACTCTCAGTGACAGGGTCGGCATCATCCACGACGGCGCGCTGCTGGCTCTCGACACCATCGCTAACCTCCGCGCCGCCCACGGCTTTGACTATAAGATAAACTACCTTTCCAACGGCCACACCCAGGTCCTCTACGGTGCCAGCGACGCCGAACTCCTCCAACAAATCCAGGCCTTGGGCATTAGCGAATACGCCGTTTCGCGGACGACCCTCGAAGATGTCTATCTCGGCCTCACCGGCGGGAAAGGACGCCTCCATGACGGGCCATCGACCGATGCCTGAAGCGAACGAATCCGTCCCCTACCGCCCCGTTCTCCCCTACGCAACCGGTGGCATCCGCAAATTCATTGCCGATACCTTCGCCGTCTTCGAGCTCAACTTCCTGCCCGCGCTCAAACATTGGTACGTAACCGTCCTGCTCGCCGCCGGCTTCCCGTTGCCCTGGTTCTACGTCACCAGGGCCATCTCCCCCGACGACCCGCAAGTGCTCCGCCGCCTCATGGCCGGCACCCTCGTCTTCGGCGTCGCCTTCTCCATCGGCATGCTCGTCGGCCAGAACTTCGTCGGCCAGCGCTTTCTGGGCACACTCCGACTTCTCATCACCATGCCGGTCTCCAAGGTCGCCTACGTCCTCGGTTCGCTCGCCCACGCCTCAATCTCCGGCGCGCTCACCGTGGCCATCCTCCTCGGCTTCGCCTTCGTGGCCGGAGTCGACATCCAACTCGGATGGGCGCTGGCTCCCTCCCTCACCCTCACCGTCCTCGCCGTCAGCGGTCTGACCCTCTTCTTCGTCAGCTTCGCCCCCACTCCGCAGGCCGGCAACCTCGCCACCGGCCTGCTCTCCCTCGTCCTTGCCGCCCTCTCACCCGTCTACTTCACCATGGAACAGGCCCCCCTCCTGATGAAGCTGATCGGCTACGTCTCGCCCCTGCGCTACGCCGCCGACGCCATCGAAAAGTCCCTCTCCGGCCAGACGGATGTCTTTGTGGAAATCGGAATCCTTGCAGTCATCGCCATAGGCGCCATGTGCCTTGGCCTGTGGAGAATGCCATGGAGGGAGAGGTAGTTCGACACATAAAATCAAGCAAATGTGGTTCTCATTTGGAACTGTGCCTTTTTGCAGCGGCTTCGCAAGGAACGTAGGCGTCTAGCTACTCTTTCGGACTCCGCAAGCTCTCGATGGGTGGCCCCAATAGTGATCGTCCACTGGCGGGTAGTTGCTGACAGTTGGTGCAACTATCAGGAGTTGCACTACACCGGAATCGACCGCCCGGCGCGCCTGTTTGTGGAGATGGATTGGAGATGTGGCCGGCCGAGAGTAGGCCGGGCATGTGCGCTGCAAGCAGCGCGTCGCCGCCGACGTCCGGACGTGATGATCAGTGCTGGGCCGGGCCCGCCGCTCCCACTACGCTTTTCCCCGAGGTCGTCGTGCACCCTGATTAAGACCCCGGACCGCAACTGTCCCTGCTCGCCCGTGAGCCGAGGACCGCCCCGAAAAAGGCCTTCTTAGAAAAAAATGGGGCGGCCTCGGGAAGCCGGAAGAAATCCAATTTTCCGCCGACACACGACTCGAAATCACCCCCTTACAGATCGCCGATCCAAACGCGTCAGTCCAAGCCAATTTCTCTCCTCTAGAGCCCTGACTACAGGCGCAAACGACTACCCGTCCTACCTGGTCATCGCCGACCTGCACAGCCGCCAGAGAGATCATAGGTGGAGCATCAAAGATGAGAGCGCCCCAGGCGGATAACGGCGCGTGCTCACGATCAAGAGCGGCGAGACGCCGCCAAGGTCCGCACAGCCCCAGGCCCTGTTCGGTTGCGCGCTCCAGGGAGACACGTCAGTTTCAGTTTGGCCCGTATAACCGGCCTCGGGCGCCCTGACGACCGCGAGTTCAGCCGGCAATCAGGCACCATCATCGCCCCAGCCCGTTTTCGACCGTCAAGTGACCCCAATCGCCATTTCCCCGGAATCCCCCAATCCAAAAACCGCACAGGAGCCGTTCTAAGGCCCTGAATCGACTGCTTAGGTCCCATAGACCTTGCAATACCGTAACATTCAGTCTTCCCAGCGAGCCTGCAGCTTTCTTTGGTAGAGAATCCACCGCCCTATACACCCCAATCCAAAGCTATCGCCGCCGCGCTGCCAAGAGGAGAAGGAAGCAACAGCGACGATATGGCCGGCGAGGCTGCGCCATTGGCTTGCTCGAGGCCACCGAAGGCGAAATCGGTGCCGTATAGCCGAGGATGACGTTTGGGGAAGATCGGACCGCCAACCGACTTATCGGCCTCCTCTTAACTCGCATGATACCATGTGCCGGAGCAACAATGATTCGGCCGTCTCCACCACTGGCTGAGCACGGGAGAATTCAATGCGCCTGCAATCACGTACTGAAACGCCGAGCTCCTCCTTTACTCTCCTCAAGGAGGAACTGAGAAAGCAGATTCCCAGAATATCGCTCCTCGTCGCACTGGCGCTCATCGGCACGGGGGTCGCGTTGATTCAACCCTACCTCTTCAAGCTGCTCCTCGACACCGCCATACCCACAGCCGACGTGCGCCTGATCGGCTTCCTCCTCGCCGGCATGGTGATCGCGCCCGTGCTCAGCGCAGGTCTCAACTCCGCCAACCACTATCTGCGCGTCCACATCGGTGAAGGTGTCGCCCAGCGTCTGCGCCAGGAACTGTTCGACCACCTGCTGTACGTCCGCCTTGCCGAGCTCGAGCAGTTCACGAGCGAAGAACATGTCCATCGACTGACTCGCAGCTGCGGCAGAATCGGCGAAGTCTACGTCAGCGAACATCTGCTGCCACTGGTAATGAACGCCATCCTTCTTATTGGCACACTGGCCGCTATGACTGCCCTGCACTGGCGCCTTTCCCTGCTGGCCCTGCTCGCCTTCCCCCTCGCCTACTTCCTGACGCGCAAGACCCGCGGCCGTGCCCAGTCCCTCTACCGCGATCAATCGGATCTGTTGGAAGCCGGCCAGAGCTATCTGCACGAGGTTTTCCCCGGTCTGCGCACCATCAGGGCCTCCAATGCCCAACCCTACGAAGAGGGACGCTGGCGCGAGTGGCTCATATCCCATCGCAACATCAAGGCAAGAGTGGCCGCTTTCCACGAACTGATTCGCATTGTGCTGCCGGAGTCCATCAACCAGGTAGCCGCCGGCCTCGTCTTCGGTTACGGTGCCTTCGAGATCATCCAGGGCAGACTGACAATTGGCAGTCTCGTGGCCTTCATCGCCTACCTGCCCCGCGCCTACGCCGTGCTGCAGGCGCTGTTGGGCACCCATGTCAACCTGCAGGAAGCGAGGGTCAACGCCGAAAGAGTGGATGACCTCTTCGCTCTCCCCCGTGAACCGGCCGGGTCCACACTCCTTGCCCCCGGGCCTCCCATAGAGGATTTCGAAATGACCTCTCAGCCGGTTGGGGTCTCGCTCGCTTTCCACAACGTATCGTTCGACTATGGCCGCGGCGATTTCGGCGCCCAGGAACTCTCCTTCAGCGTCGCTCCAGGCGAGTTCGTCGGTATCGTCGGCCCCAGCGGCGGCGGCAAGTCCACTATCATCGACCTCGTCATGGATTTCTACACGCCCCAAGCCGGAACGATCATGATCGACGGGATCGACCTGCATGAACTTTCCCTGGAATCGTTGCGAAGTCAGGTTGGACTCGTCTCCCAGGATACATTTCTCTGGAACGCAACGATACGTGAAAACATCCTCTATCCGGGGCGCGATGATGCCGGCAGGAGCAGGCAAGCTGCCCGCGCAGCACAGATCGATGAATTCATAACCGGACTGCCCCACGCGTACGAAACGGTCGTTGGTGAACGAGGATTGACGCTCTCCGGCGGGGAACGCCAGCGCCTTGCCATCGCCCGCGCCCTGCTGCAGCGCCCCAGGCTTCTCTTGCTCGACGAAGCCACCTCCGCATTGGATGCCCTCACAGAGCAAAAAGTGCGCGTTGCCATCGACAAGGCCCGGGCCGGCCGGACCGCCATCGTCGTCGCCCACCGTCTGACCACAATCCTCAAGGCAGACCGGATCCTGGTGATCGACCAGGGCCGCATCGTGGAGATGGGCAGCCGCACTGAGCTTCTTGCCCGCCAAGGCCTCTTCTTCGATCTCTACCAGGCCCAATCCCTCGAGTCAGAACAGTAGTGGGCGCAACAGTCTTCGCAGCGAGGGCGCCTTGGGGCGCAAGCTCGGCCGGCACCGCTGCGCTTGGCTTGCTGCCGGCAGCGGCGTGGGCGCCGGGGCATACACAATTCCAGATGTCGTGGCACAGACCGACATTTGACCAACCAAGCCCCATAACCAGGTTGGCATCCAGGGAAGGCCGGGAAAGGCCCTCTCCCCAAACTGCCGGGGAGGGTCCTTTCCCGGGCGGCGGCAGACCGCCGCAACACCACACGCGCCACCATGAGGGAGAGCAACCGGCAATCGCACAGAGCCGGCACGAGCTCGGCCACCGCACAGCTGCGAATAACTGACGCGCTTGCGGCCGGCAGTGCACACCCCGGATGGCGCCGGCATTGGTGCCGGCCATCTGCCCAGGTTCAGTCCCGGTTTTGTGCAGGTCTCCGGATCGGCGTCTGGGCCTGCGCTGCCGGCGTCCGCGGCAGCGACCGGTCTCCAAGACGAGCGGATAGGTACGGTCTCCAGTGATCCGGCCGTGCAGTGTGGCACGCGGTCTTGCGGCGCCGCCAGTGAGCCGCCTCCCAGGTTAGCCAGAGCGGCACCAATCCCAGCCGTCGCAGTCTGCCACGGCGCCGGAGACAGCGCCTGCTGGCCGGTATATCTGGTATTACCCCGGGGAATACGGTTGTGCAGGAAGATCGGCCCAAGACGCCGGTCTCCGGCGGACCGGCGGGAAACCAACCACAAAGGAGCCGTTCTAAGCGATTATTTTGCCCTTCAGGTCTCTCGGCAAGGAAGGGCCCACGGCCAGAGTTGCCAGCGAGGAGGCCGGCACCGGAACGCGGGCACAGTTTCACGCCCACATTGCTTGTCACTGTAAAACAGGGATGCGCGCTTTACTACAAATCCGCACCGTTGTAGAATATAACCGTGAAACATTTGTGAAACACTCGCTTTGACAAACCCAGAACAGGCCAATGACTACGGCAATCGGCTATATCCGCGTTTCAACCAACGAACAGGACCAAACCGGCCTGTCTCTCGACGCCCAACGCCGTAAGATCGGACACATGGTGACCAAGGCGGATATCGAAGCGGTGCGCGGTGAGATTGCCGCAGTCCGCTACCCTCACCTGTCGCATGATCCTGATCGCCGGCGCCTTCCAGGCTGTCGGAATCAGCGTCCTGATACAGCGCTTACCCCGCGCCTAATCACACGAACACGTCGAAATCCCATTAGTGGTTACCGCGGCTTGACGATGCGAAACTCCCAGACTACACTCGATCAGACCAACCCAATGCAATAAGAAGACAACACCGCCATGAAACTAAAGATTCGCGCGCCCTAAGTTGATGCGGACGCGAAAAGCCCGGGCTAGCCCACCCGGACTTCGCACTCCCGCATCAACCATGATAGAGGAGATTTTATATGAACAGCCCCAAGCATAACCGCACCGCGCGCAGCGCGCAAATTGAAGAATTCCCGCGCTCTTCGCCCCAACTTCAACACGATCAGCCAAGCCAAGCCGGCGAGCAGGCACGCGATCAGCCCGCACCAACGTCGCTAGACGCCCCCACCTACATCGACATCCAGGACCAGGTTATCAGGTCAGGAATCCGCCAGCAGGTGGTCAGGCTTTGTGGCTCCTTGGTGGACACTGTACTGATGGAACTTACCCGCCGCGCCCACCGCGACCCCGCCAGCCCCAAATACCGCTCTTGCCGCCCTGCCCAACAACGAATCGCCGCGGACATCGGCCGGCCCAAATCGCGCACAGGCGTCAACGACGCGATTCGCCAACTGACCGCCCACAGCATAATCAAAACCTGGAAAACAGCAGTTCCAGGCAAGCAAGGCATGCACACCCACTACCGGATCGCCGACAAAGACGATCTGGAGGCCATCGCCCACCGGTTGGAAAAAATGCCGAAAGTCACCCGCCGGCCCTTCCCGAACAAAGAGGAGGAAAAAGCCAGCAGGATTATGTCCGACGGATCGGACATAAAAGCCAACAAGATTGCGTCCGACGAATCGGACATAAAAGCCAGCAAGATTGTGTCCGGCAGATCGGACATAAAGCCGGATATTGTGTCCGATCTGCCGGACACAGGAAAGATCAGCAAGAACAAGGATGGATGGATGGAAGATATAGATCCATCCATCCAGGGTTTACGCGCCGAGGAGGTCGCTTTGAGCCGGCGCATGTTGACGCACCCGCACATTGGCATCAGCCGGGCCAAGGCCGACGAAATCGCCGTCGTCTACGACGCCCTCACTGTGTTCGCGCAATGCTGCCGCTACATCAACGACCACACGCAGGGCGTCGTAAAAGGCCCCGGCGCCCTCATTAACCACTTCGACAACCCGGACAAGTGGCCCACGCCGGAGATCACGGAAACCGCCGGATCGAACTTCTATTACCGGTATTGGCAAGAAGTCCGCAACCTCGACGAGATCGACGCCACGGACGAACCCGCAACCGCGCACAGCGACGCCCTCAACGCTTCCAGTCCCACCGACGAGGCCCAGATCGACCCCGATCCAGACACGCAGCCGGTCCAGACGCCGTCAGAGACTCCAGACGAACAACGCCCAGAGGTCAACGGCAGCAATTACAGCACCGACCTATGGAGGCAGGTCAAGCACGATCTCCAACAGCAACTGGCGGAAACTACATTTGAAACATGGGTACGCGACACCGAACCCATCGACTACACCGCAGGCGCGTTCATTGTCGGCGCGCCCCACCGCCCCGCCCGAGATTGGCTAACAGCTCGTCTACTTCAAAAAGCCAAGTCCGTTCTGGAGAGGTTGACCGGCCAGCAAGTGAACCTGCTCTTTGTGGATCGTAACGACCTGCAATACCGGCCGGCACTCGCGAAGCGAACCGAGGCCGCCGTGGGCGGCAGTGACGACGGCCAGGTCAACACGGCGCCAGATACGACCGACACGTCAGGCCCGCCGACTGCAGAGCAGAAGGCTCCGGACGAACCCGACTACTTGCGCCAGGCCCAGGACGCAGAGCGCGAACTGAAACAAGCGCGAATCAAGCACGCACAACGCCGGCGCAGAGACCACCGAAGGCACCAATCCATCCTTACATCGCTCTCCAAGTACAGCAGCCACCGCCAGAACGGAACCGCTTCCCCGCCCGTACGGGACCCGTAGGAACCGGCGGAGGCTGGTTCGTATCGTTTATGATTCCCATTCGCAAAGAGGCTAACATGCAGCAATCCAGCCCGAAACTGACCAAGGCCGGCACCCTCTTTGCAGTGCTTGGCCTCGGCCTCATCGGTGCCGCATAGCCGAAAATGACGTCTTTAGCAGAGCGGACGATCTACCGACCCACTGCAAGGCCCGTAGAGCGTTTTATTTGATCCCACAGGTCCTACAGGACCGACACATAGCCGGCCCGAGCCGACAGCCCCAGGCCCTCGTGTCGCATCAAGACCGGTCAATCGCCAGCACGCAGGCCAGCCACACGACTGCATACCTTCGAAGGCAGCCGGCTATGTGACCAGTTTCGGTCCCGGTCTTGTGCACGTGTCCGGATCGGTGCCCAGGCCTGCGCCGGCCGGCCGCCCCCCTGCACCAACGTCAACACCCCACCGCCGAGTGTCCACGCACTCCGCACAACATCGCCGGCGAACATCAACGGCATTGCCGGCCCGGGCGCTTTTTATTTCCCCAGGGCGCATTCCGTCGGCGCGTGGCGCCGCCGGCGCCCTGGCCGTATAATGTAGAGTAATACGGAATGCAGCAAAGCTGCACCGGGCGCAAGCGCCCTTTCCGTATTACTCTACATTATACGGAATAAAAAGCGCTCTCCCGGGCCGGCAACATGAGAGGGGTATCCCCCTCTCAAACTCTCCCCTTCGCAGGGGGCCAGCCCCCCACCCCCCGACAGCCTCAACTTCCATGACGCTTCCGAACCAGCAAGACACCGGGACCACCACGTCAAAACCACCACACGCCGTACCGCCAGCCAGCCTCCGCATTACCCCTGCCGGCGCCTCCACGGCTCGTTCCTCGCACGCTCCGGCGCCGCCATACCATCCAGCAGTACGAACACGAATCCGTGTTTCTACCATGACTCACGGACGACCATCTGCACGCACGCCAAGACGCCGCCAGATCGCCCATCCCAACACCGGGCGGCCCTGCGCTTCACCCTCACCCTCGCTTCGCTCGACCTCGGCCTCCGCTTGGGCCGCCCAAGCGCGCAAACTGCCGGTTGCGGCAGTCTGCGCCAACGTCAACACCTGCCGCCGCCGCTGTCTCCGGGGCCCCATCCACTTTCCCCAATGCCGCAATCTAGGCCCGCGCCACCAGTGTAAATTCACGCTCAAAAAAATTTCCGAGCCGCACACACGCCGCCCTTTGTTGGCAACACGCCGAAAAATGCCGCTATATGCCTCCAGATCGCCACTGCATGCCGTAAGACCACCGCTACCGTACCGCAAAATTGATATGCCCCGAAAACGACGCAAAAATAAGCCCAACACCTTCGACCGGACATAAGACATGGCGAAAAACAGCTGGAATGAGCGAAGAAATAATGGTTCTGTCCAATGAAAAGCGAGCGTAAGCGCAGGAACACCTCAGAAATCGGCCCCAGAAAACTCTCGCAAAGACAACGCCAGATACAGCCCGCGTGGCATCAGCGTTGCTACCCTTAAACAGCCCATGTTGCGTCTGTAGGCATACTGTTGCAACATTAAAAGTCCCGATGTCTGCCAGCATGCGGACACGTACGAAGGGCGCAAAGCGGCATTAAGAGGAGGGTGAATATGACCCAGCAGATAACGGAGTTGCCGGCTCTCTGGCAGGAAGCCGAGCAGCACATACGCGCATTCGAGCAGCTGGCGCGGCGCACGGTCGAGGAGGCCTGGCTTGCAGGAGATGCCCTACTGCGCATCAAAGAGCAGCTCCCGCATGGCACATGGACTCCGGCCCTTAGAGAGCGCGGCATACCCGTCCGCACTGCCCAGCGCTTTGTCCGCTTGCGCCAAAACTATCCCCAAAAACGACAAATTGTCGCATTTGCCAGCGTTTCCGCCGCGCTTACAAAGAGCAAACCAGCCGAGAAGCCGCCTGAGAACAGGCCCATATACGTTGTGTCGGCTGACGACCTGTGGGACTGGCAGCTGATGGAGGTGACGGCCCTGGCCCGGCGGCTGCTCAGCGAGGAAGATCTGACAGTTTTCAGCGGCGCGGTTACAAACGTCATCCGGCAGCACTTCGACTATTACGAAGATGACGAAGAATGCCAAAGAGCCCTGGGCTGGTTCCGGTTGGCCCTGAGTTGCATCGTCGACATCGGGCCGCTGGAAAAGGACGCTGACGCGATGAACGAAACGGAGCGCCGGCACAAAGCCTTTTTTGGCAGCCACCATGACTGGGTTGAGAATCGAGGCGACTTCTTCCGCATAGGACCGCGCAAGGCCCTGCCAATCGAGCACGCTACACACATCTGATCGCGTCTCAGGCGGTGTGAATCGGCCTGAATTGGCTCAGATTACGGCCCTGAGCGGGGTTGAATTCGGATCGGATGGAAAACGGACACATATCGGACACGTCGCCGGCGGCAGCACTCGCAAAGTGCAGCCGACCCGCGAACGACTGCGCAGCCACGCATGAAATATCCGATACGCCTTGGGCGCTCTTCGCGGTCCTTCGCGTGACTTCGCGGATAAAAAGGTGTTCTTGGTGGCCCTTCGTGGACAAAAAGATGCTCTCCGCGTACTCGACAGTTCACCAAAAACTGAAAACCAGGTAACTACTCAGCCGCAACTGATTCGCAACCCTGAATGAGGCGAGCATAACTGTTCGTTCTCCCCCCATTGTTGTATTTTGGGCGGTCGGGCCTTCGGCCCTCCCTTGTGCAGGGACTGCGCCCCCGCAACGCCCCCCTCGGTCTACCCACCGTGCTGATTCTTTCCCACCGCCGTGGCATGCCAACAGTGCGCCCCAACCAACCTGGCGGCTGCCAACCGAATACACCATCACAAAGCCCGAACGACGGCGAAGATGAAGAGTTTATCAAGACACACACTGTATGCGGCTTAGTAGTTACAAAGCCAGCTAATAAAAACTGCCGTTCCGCCCTGCGCTGCCAGCGGCGGAATGACCTGCTTCTGCAGCATGGGGCGGCACTACAGCCCGCCATCCCCCCTGAACTGGCACAACAACCGCCGCGCGGGTACACTACTGCCGAAGCTCCGCCCGCCCCCACAAGCCGCGATCTATGCCCGGTCAACAGCCAGCCAGACCAAGGAGAAAAGACCCATGAAAACATTTGACATGCCGCGCCCGGCGCTACTGGGCTGTCTGGCACTGATTATGACGCTGCTGCTCAGCGGCGCATGTGTGCCGCAGAACATGGTCGTCAGCCCGCTGGGAACCGTGGTTGTGGGACCCGGTGAGGATATCCAGATTCGTTCCCTCGAGGTGCTTACCGGCAGCATCGCGGATTTGGGGATTCCGAGACAGCGGACAGTGGCGATGGCGCTGGCCGATTACGGTCCGATCAAGGGACACAAAGTCAGCATGGGCGCAGGTCTGGATTCGCTCTGTACCGCGCAAGGAGGCAAGGCCGCGGCCGAAACAGCCGTGGGCGACCGCCGCGTGGTCGGCGTGATCGGGACTTCCTGCTCGGTGGCCGCGGCCGCGGCCTCTCCCATTCTGAGCGAGGCCGGCCTGGTCATGATCTCTTCTTCGAATACAGCGCCCTCCCTGACGTCGGACCTGCGCGGCAAGGCCGGGGCCAACTACCATCCCGGCTACTACCGGGTATCGAGCAATGACCTCTACCAGGCACAAGCGGTCGCGGAATTTGTGCATAACCAACTGGGCTTGCACAGAATGGCCGCCATCCATGACGGCGATCCCTACACAACCGGGATTACGGCCGCCTTCGCAGTCGCGTTCGAGGCCTTGGGCGGCGCGGTCACCGCGCTTGAGGAGGTGAGCAGGGGAGACACCGACATGATCCCCGTGCTGACGCGCATCGCCTCCGCCAACCCGGAGGGCATCTTCTTTCCCCTTTTCCCCGACGAGGCCGGCCATGTTGTGCAGCAGATCGAGGAGGTGGAGGGGCTTGCAGGGCTGGCGCTTATCAACAGCGAGTCGCTGCTGTTCACCGAGCTGAAGTCGGTGGACGCCTACCTGTCGGGCCCGGAGTTCAACTTCGGCGCCAATGTCAACCAGGCGACCGGCAGAAGCGGCGATGAACTGTTCGCCGCCTACCGCCAGCAGTACAACGAGGGCTCCAACTACGCCTACATCGCGCTCGCGTACGATGCCGCTACCATTCTGCTGCGCGCGATCGAGGAGGTCGCGGTGACGGACGGCGATACACTTTTCATCGACCGCGCCAGGCTGCGGGAGGCGCTGACCAATACGACCGGCTTCAACGGTATCATCGGCGCCATCTCCTGTGACAGTTTCGGAGACTGCGGCACCGGCCTGATCCTCATATCGCATTACACCGACCCCACCATAAACGATATCACGCAGTTGCCGGTCGTGTTCAGATATGCGCCGTAGCGAACTCGGTAGGGCTCGTTGCCATTGGGTGCATCCCAAATTATTGTGTTGATTCGTAGCACCCTATTTCGCTGCTCTGGAAAATCCGCAACGTCTCAGCCACATTCAATTCGCGACCTTGCTTGGGGCGAGCGAAGGGATCTCCCGCTCCTTATTTCTGATCTATGGGCGGTCGGCCGCAAGCGGCCTCCCTTGTGCGGGGGCTGTGCCCCCGCAACGCCCCCCTCCAAAAACATGCCTCACCCGACCGCTGCGCCTTCTTCGCAGCGTTGCCCCTGTCCGACAGTGTGCCTGCCGCCAACCAACGACGTTGCGAAGAATACCTGAATGGTGCCAGCGGTGAAGGCTTGGTCAAGCATGGCGCCAAAAAAGAAGGCTGATGGCATGAAAACTGTGCTACAGCAGTCCTGTCCATTCCCCAACCTAAGTTCCTTGAACGGGTGGGGTCACAAATAACGAATAACTGACCATTCTTGATTCAGACAGTGGCTATCAAAGAATCTGGGATGCACCCTTGCCATTCCGTTCCATCAGGATGAGTGTAGCGGACTCGGTCATAATGCCGTGTCTGACAGAATCCGATATCCGTCCACGGGCCCTGATCCTTTTGCGATCAAGAAACGCCGCCCGCGTTTCCTGGACGGACGACAGTCTTTGCCTCAAGAACGCCCGCCCCACGCCGGCGAACGCGCCCGCTAATGCGGATCAAGACGCGCACGCGCATGGCGGGGAATGCAGCTGCGCATGTGCGCCGCAGACGGCGCGGCCAATCTCCGGACTACATGGCGTAGGGCAGCAAGCCAGCGCAGCTGCGTTCATGCGGTGCATCGGATACACCGCCTTCGCCAATCGTAGGGGCGCCCCTTGTGGGTGCCCAAAAAAGTGGGACTCATAAAGTCAATAATGCAGACGGCCGCAAAAGGCAAGTAACGGGCGCAGGCCTTGGCTGTCTATTGACAAGCGACAAGCGACAAGCGACACTATAGACTGCTATCGTGATCCTATCGTTCAAGCACCGGGGGCTGAAGGCGCTCTACAACGGACGTGGTGCGCGCCGAGTGGCTCCTGAGCACGTCCGTAAACTGATGCGCATCCTCGCGGTGCTCGACCGAAGCAGTGCGCCCCAGGACATGAACCTGCCAGGGTTTCGACTGCATCCACTGGCAGGTCAGCTCAGTGGCTACTACGCCGTCTCCGTGTCGGGGAATTGGCGGGTGACTTTCAGGTTCGAGGACGGACACGCGGTCGAAGTCGATTACATAGACTACCACTGAGGAGGTGGGACCAATGGGCATGCGCAACCCGCCCCATCCGGGCGAGATCATAAGGTACGAGTGCCTGGAACCACTGGGCTTGACGGTCACACGCGCGGCGCAAGGACTGGGAGTAACGCGTCAGGCACTGTCGGACCTGGTCAATGAGAAGGCTGGCGTATCGGTGGAGATGTCTATTCGCCTCTCCCAGGCATTTGGCTCCACACCAGAGACATGGCTCGGTATGCAGACTGCCTATGACCTGTGGCAGGCCAGAGAACGGGCCCAGGAAATCGAGGTTGAGGACTTCAAAGCTGCCGCCATGACGTAGCGAGCGGAGTTTATTTCATCTAACCGGAATTCGGCAGTTCCGAGACGCAGAGTGCCAAGTTCGCATCCTCTGGGACCAGGCCGTAGCTGAGGCCGTGCGTTAGGACCCGGAGCAATTGGCCCGATTGCGCGAGCCGCTCAGCAACGAACCCCACGTCCGGGGACTCGGCTACAACCAGTATGCTGACGAAATAGTGGACATCGAGGGCATGGAAGCCTGTCCCGATGAAGAGACTGCCGGTGAAGATTGAATATGTCCTGGATAATTAGACTCAAAGCGCGTCTAGGGGCACGCATCCCGCACTTGAAACGGAGACAAACGCCTGGGTGGTTTGCATACGGTGCATACGGAAGTGGTGAGGAGCCCCAAATGGACCCGGCATACAGCCGCGTGACCAATCCCGAGCGCTTTCGCCCGTTGCATACCGCTATGTTGGCCATCATCGACCGGCTCGAAAGTGACTTCGACGTCGAGCGTGCAGAAGGATTTAGTTTCGACGAGAAGTTGACGAGGGGTCTGGAACTTGCTCGTGCGGATGTGAGACTTACCCCGAAAGACCCGGACGCCGCGCCTGTCTCGGTCGTGTTTACTGCATTTCCAGGTCTTCGGATCCGGTTTGGACGATGGTACATCGAGCCCTTCCCAGTCTGTGGCTGCGACGCCTGCGATGAGTCGGCGGAAGACGAGATCGAGCGGCTGAATGATATGATCGACGACGTGACTGCCGGGAGGTTTCGCGAGGCGATCGCGATTCCCCTGTTCGCCTCTATGGGGGCCGGTTGGGTCGATACCAGATTCTGGTCGCCTGACGGCAGGAGAACTCGAAATGGATCTAGAGTTGACCGTCGCCAAGGGCTTGAGATGTCTGGCGGACGTCGCCGACTGGATTTGAACTGGAAGCCGTGGCCCCGCAGACAGCTAGCGAAACGCGGCGGGCCTGGTCCCGGATCCAAATCCCGCCGTTGAGCGGAACAGTGTTCAGGTTGGCCCCAATCATTAGACCAGGAAACGGAGAACGTAGGGTACATCCATACGGATACGTTGTGTTCTGTTCGCAAAGCGGGCGGTCTGCCGCAATCAGAGCACGAACTGCTCTTCAGCCGGCGTGCGATGGTCGGAACTTTGATTCGGTCCTTTCATGGTCGCAGAACTCTCTAGGTCCATCTTCCGGCAGGTTAGGCTGGTCTGGCGTATGACGCGCTGCTGCGGATCAAAGAGCAACGCCCATAAGGGACCTGATCACCCGCCCTCGAGGAACGGGACATACCCATTCGTACTACCCTGCAAGCTAGCCATTTGTGACAGACACACCCGCAAAAACGACAAATTGTCGCATTTGCCAGCGCGTCGGCGGCGCTGAACACATCAGGCCTGAAGCGTCTGTATACCAGTTTTGTGGACAAGAGTTCACTGGCACGTTGACCGAATGACATAGTGGATTGATCCTACACAACAGAAAGGAAGCAAACATGAAGCGTTATTTGATCATCATTGCAGTACTGACTTTGCTTGTGCCTGGCGTTCTGCTGGCGCAAGATGAGCTTACACTTGAGGATCTGGCCGAACAGGTCGCGGAGGTTGTGGAGCAAGTCGCGGATTTGGCCGAACGTGTCGCTACAATCGAGGAGATATGGACAGGGCCCGGGTCCAGGGAGTTGAACGACGTGGCTTGCATCATCGGCGAAAACACCGTTCTTCAGGACGAGTCTGTTTTGAAATACAAGGATCAATACGAAGAATGGGTCAACGTTGAGGAAGTAACGATAAAGGCCGTCGTTTACAACAAAGAAACTGGCTATATCGTCATTACTTATGCCGACACCCCCTGGGGGTTTGACGATAAACTAGTTGGCGAACGTTGGGATGGCTGCGAGTTTGTAGAATCAAGCGATTGGTGGGAGACAGAATAATGGAGAATTTAAGTGGAGCCATGGGGCGGCTGCGAACTCGTTCGCACCGGCGACTGGACCATCCAGGACCACTGACACACTGAAATTCTTCGTATATTCCTTATAAGATCGGACAATCTGTACAGAATTGACCGCGTTCCGAGAAAATATTGAAGGCCGAAAACCGACAAAATTTGTCGGTTTTCGGCCGATTTCAAATAGTCGGTCGGCCTATGGTATCGCCTGTTACCGAGATCGACGCGGCGCGTGTTGGATATGGGAGATTGCCCTACTGGTCTTTGAATATCGATTTTCATACGGGAGGTGACCATGGAGAGACGGTACACAGGAATCGCCCGGCGGCCAGGCACTTGCATTGTAAGACGACAACGGGAACGGCCGCATCACCTGCGCCGAAGCCCGCCGGCACGGCATCGCGCCGATGCACCGTGATCATCCCGCCTACCAGTACATGAACAATCGCGACAACGACGTCGTCGTATGTGAATGAAAGGGGATTATATCGAATAGTGTCGCGCCCCAATCCAACAGCCGAACAGGCCGATTCGTTTTAAGAGTTGGCCCAAACGTCAACACACCGCAATAAAGCCTCCGGATCATCGCGATGATCCGGAGGCTTTATTTTGCGCTGGTCGGGAATTGGAGTGTACGATACAGGAAGGTGCGACTCGTCGATTTGAAAATCATGGAGGAAACCATGACTACAAATCAGCGCAAGCACAGAAACTCGAAGAGAAACAACCGTCGGACACCGGCTCAAGGTTGGCCGACACGTTTTTCGCACAGAAGCGGATGTCTTGTCGCAAGCTTTCATTGTTTTGCGATCAGACATCATCTCGTTCAAGTTCGCTCGGGTCAACGCCTGAGACGCTAACTCGATAAGCCATCGACGAGCGCACCTTATAGAAGACTACTGGTTTTTCATACTTGGTCGATTGGAAAGCCAGTAGATTTCTATGTACACGATACTATCACATTTGAGTTAACATTGAAATAACAAACTCACCTAGATTTGACAAATTACATAAATGAAATTAGTGCCGCGATTATATCTAGAGCGTGGCACTATTCGATATAATCCCCGAATGAAACCGGCCGTCTGAGAGCCATTCTAAGCGATTCCTTCGCGGCTTTAGATCCCTGGCACAGCGCCATGCCTTTCACAGCAGCC
This sequence comes from Caldilineaceae bacterium, assembly GCA_965207495.1. Classification (GTDB taxonomy): domain Bacteria; phylum Chloroflexota; class Anaerolineae; order Caldilineales; family Caldilineaceae; genus Bin5. The sequence continues at coordinate 56,658 of CBDBMP010000005.1, read as the reverse complement.
AGCCCGCCCCAGCCGGCCTTGCCAGAGCGAATACCAGGGCGCCAGACCCACGCGTGCATCAAAGGAACGAAGACGACAGCCGCCGCAAATCCCTGAACAGCACAGAGCGAGCTGCAGCAAAGCCGCGATCCAGGCGCCTATAACCCCCCGAACTGGCATAACACCCCCCGCGCGGGTACACTACGCCACAGACGCCTCCCACCCCCACCAGCAACTGCCAATGCCCGGTCAACTGTTCACCAACTACTTCCTCGAAGAAGGCATCCTCCACACCGCCGCCTGGCAGGAATCCCTCTCCCAGCCCGCCGGCTTCGAATCCTTCCGCGCCCACGCGCACGCCCTTCTCGAGAACGCCGCCACCTTCCACACTATCAACGAGGCCTCCACCGAGCAGGAGCTCATCCGTCCCCTCTTCGATCTCCTTGGCTGGGCCGACTACCTGCCCCAGCAAGGCAGCGACCGCAACGAAGACATCCCCGATCACCTGCTCTTCGCCGACGCCGCCTCCAAGGCCCGCGCCGCCGCCAAACCCGGCCCCAATCGATACCCCGACGCCCTCGCCGTCTCCGAAAGCAAGCGCTTCAACCTGCCCCTCGACACACGCGACCGCGACGACCGCGGCCCGACCACTTCACCGCACGCCCAGCTCCTCCGCTACCTGGCCACCGCCGACATCAACTCCGACGGCCGCATCCGCTGGGGCATCCTCACCAACGGCCGCATCTGGCGCCTCTACGACCGCCGCGCCCTCCCCCGCGCCAGCGGCTACCACGAAGTCGACCTCGAAGACGCCCTCCAGGCCGGCGACGACGCCCATCGCCTGCGCACCTTTCGCCTCCTCTTCGGTCGACCCGCCTTCAGCCCCCAACACGGCGCCCAGACCAGCTTCCTCGAGGACGCCATCGCCGAAGGCCGCCGCTACGAAGAACAGGTCGCCAACGATCTTTCCGGCATCGTCTTCGCAAAAATCTATCCCGCCCTGGTCCGCGCCCTCGCAGACAAGAGCGGCGCCGAACTGGAGGATGTCCGCCAGGCCGCCCTCATCTTCCTCTACCGTCTCCTCTTCCTCCTCTACGCCGAGGACCGCGACCTGCTGCCCGTCAACGACAGCCGCTACGACGACTACGGACTGCGCAAATCCGTACGCGACGACGTCGACAAACGCACTGCCGCCGGCGACACATTTTCCGGCTTCGCCAGCCACTACTACGACCACATCAGCACCCTCTGCCGCCAGATCGACAAGGGCGACCCCACCATCGGCCTGCCTCCCTACAATGGCGGCCTCTTTGCCCGGCAGGCCGCCCCCATGCTCGAACAGGTGCGCCTCTCCGACGCCGTGCTCGCCCCCATCATCCACAACCTCAGCCACACCGAAGGCGAATCCGGCCGCCGCTACGTCAACTACCGCGACATGACCGTCCAGCAGCTCGGCTCCATCTACGAACGCCTGCTGGAGCGCGAACCCGCCCGCACCCCCGACGGCCGGATCGTCGTCCGCCCCAACAGCTACGCCCGCAAGGACAGCGGCAGCTTCTACACGCCCCAACCGCTCGTCGACCTCATCGTCGAGCGCACGCTCAATCCCCTGCTGGAGGAACGGAAAACCGCCTTCCAGGCCAAAGCCGCTGCCCTCCAGAGCGACACACGCGCCAAAGCCGGCCGCATCGCCGAGCTCCGCCGTCTCGACCCCGCCGCAGCCGCGCTCAACCTCAAACTGCTCGACCCCGCCATGGGCAGCGGCCACTTCCTCGTCACCGCCGTCGACTACCTCTCCGACGCCATCGCCGACCTGGTCGAAGACGCGCCCACCGCCGCGCCTTGGCTGGAGGACGCCTACACGTCGCCTCTGCTCGAACGCATTGCCGCCATCCGCGAGGACATTTTGGCGCGGGCGCACGCCGCCAACTGGGTCATCGACGAGCCCCAGCTCACCGACCAGGCCATCATCCGCCGCATGGTCCTCAAACGCTGCATCTACGGCGTCGACAAGAACCCGCTCACCGTCGAGCTCGCCAAGGTCTCCCTCTGGCTGCACAGCTTCACCGTCGGCGCGCCCCTCTCCTTCCTCGACCACCACCTGCGCTGCGGCGACTCCCTCATCGGCCTGCGCGTCCACGATGCCACGCAGGAGCTCTCCCGCCTCGGCGGATTCACCTCAGCCAGCGCCATCCAGGCCGCCGAAAACGCAACCGGGGGCATGCAACGTATCGAAGAGATGTCCGACGCCGACATTGCCCAGGTCGAGGAGTCGGCCACCCTGTTTCGCGAGGTCGAAAAGACCACGTCAGCCCTGCGCGGCCTGCTCAATACACTTTGCGGCGTCAACTGGCTCGCCGCCGGCATGAAAAAGCGGCAGCGCGCCGAGTTCGAAGCCCCACTCCAGGCGATAATCGTCTCGCAGGCGGAAAAAGCCTTTTCACTGCTCTCCAACGGTCCCGACAGCGTTGATGCCGCCGACCCGGTCCGGCAGCACACCTTGTGGCCCGCCTTCACCGAAATCTGGCGCAACGCCAAAGAGATTACCGACCGCGAGAGCTTCCTGCACTGGGAAGCCGCCTTCCCCGGCGTCTGGCGCCGCTGGCAGGACGACCAGCCCACCGGCGGCTTCGACGCCATCATCGGCAACCCGCCCTGGGATCGCATCAAGCTGCAGGAAGTCGAATGGTTTGCCACCCGTTCTCCTGAACTGGCCCTTGCCCCCACCGCCGCCGCCCGCCGCCGCGGCATCAAGCAACTGCGCGACGAGGGCGACCCGCTGGCCTCCGAATTCGCCGCCGCCAAGCTGCGCTCCGACCGCCTCGGTCAGTTCATCCGCGCCTCAGGCCACTACCCACTGCTCGGCGGCGGCGACATCAACCTCTACTCCCTCTTCGTCGAACGCGCCATGCACCTGGTCAAACCCGAAGGCATCGTCGGCCTCCTCACCCCCTCGGGCATCTACGGCGACAAGACCGCTGCCCCTTTCTTCAAGTCCATTTCCACTTGTGGACGGGTTGCCGCCATTCTTGATTTCAAGAACAAGAGTGACGACGAAATCTTCTTCAAGGACGTTCACGACTCAACTAAATTTTGTGCTTTCATTTTCAGCGGCGAGGAACGCCAATTCGCCGAAACTGAGTGCGCGTTCTACCTCAAAAGCACCGCTTGCATCGCCGACCCTGCCGTCTGCTTTCCCCTCTCCCCTGCCGATTTCGCCCGCGTTAACCCCAACACCGGCACCGCCCCAGTCTTCCGCACCCGCCGTGACGCCGACATAACCCGTAGCATCTACGAACGCCATCCCGTCCTAGTCGACCGCTCCGGCGAAGAGGAAGTCCGCGTCTGGCCCGTGCGGTACGTGCGCATGTTCGACATGACCAACGACTCCCATCTCTTTCGCACCGCAGCCCAACTCGAAACCAACGGCTTCTACCCGGTACAGGGCAACCGATGGAAGAGGGGAGGGGAGATGTTTCTAGCTCTGTACGAGGGGAAAATGGTGCAGGCGTTCAATCACCGTGCCGCCAGTGTAGTGATCAACCCTGAAAACATGAATCGACCTGCCTCACCGCAGGAATCTACTCCAGAGAAACTGGCCGAATCAAAATGGTTGGCCACTCCGCATTTCTGGGTTGCCGAGAGCGAAATAGATTGGGTAAATGACCTCAGTCGGGTCGTCGCTTTCAAGGACGTCACCGCTTCAACTAATGTGCGAACCATGATTGCAGCGGTCCTACCTCGTTCAGCATACGGCAACACGATACCGGCCCTAATGCCTCTCTCCACTTCGGCTGGCGAATATGTGGCAAATGCTTGGCTCTTGGCTGCCTGTCTAAATTCGTTCGCACTTGATTATGTAGCTCGCCAGAAAGTACATGGGCAACACCTCAACTGGTACATCGTGGAGCAACTCCCCGTCATCGCCCTTGCCGATTACGACCGACCTTTTGGCGCCACTACCGCCCGCGAACTCGTCCGCGACCACGTCCTCCGCCTCACCTACACCGCCCACGACATGGCCCCCTTCGCCCACGACCTCGGCTACGACGGCCCGCCCTTCATCTGGAACCAAGAAGAGCGCCGCCACCTGCGCGCCCGCCTCGACGCCCTCTACTTCCACCTCTACGGCCTCTCCCGCAATGACGCCGCCTACATCCTCGACACCTTCCCCATCGTCCGCCGCCACGACAAAGCCGCCTTCGGCACCTACCGCACCAAAGAAATGATCCTCGCCTACTACAACGCCCTCGCCGTCGGCGACACGAATATAGACGTGGCCGTCTGAGTTCTGGATCCCAGATCCATCGACAACTCCCACTGGAATCGCGGGTGTCCACAAACATCTGCCGATGTTATCCAAGGGTTGGCAAGAACACATGGCCTCATGTATCGGGCTCGCACATGGAAAAAATTTGACAGCGGAGTATTGCCGCGACACAATTGTTCTGTTGTAAACGTCTCGTGTGACTTCGAGACATTAGCTATATAGGGGAGATGACGTAGATGCAAATGAATGGCGTGCTTCTCGAAAGCCTGCTGCATCAAGAGGAAGGCCCCGCTCTTGACTTCAAGCAGGATCAATATCCGTTTAACAGAGGAGCCACATCTGACACAAAGGCGAATCTCAGAAGTGAGCTCGTCAAGGATATTCTCGCTATGGCAAATGCCTCCCGCGAGGTGACCGGATATATCTTAATTGGCGTGGAGGAAATCAGAGGGGAGCGAAGCAGGATTGTTGGAGTTCAAAATCACTTGGACGATGCCGATCTCCATCAGTTCATCAATTCCAAGACTCAGAGGCCGGTCGAGTTCTCATATTTCTCCTTTGCTTACAAAGGCTCTGACATTGGTGTGATTGAAATACCGGTTCAGGACCGTTTTCTCTACCTAACTCAAGATTACGGCAAGTTGCACGAAAATGTTGTTTACATAAGGGACGGAAGTTCAACCCGGACTGCAACGCCCGACGAAGTTATCGAAATGTCTACCCCAAAACCACCGATGCTTGATTTGGGTTGGGCAGACTTATCCAACGAAGGGAGCGTCCATTCGCCCTATATAGTACATTCCTTGGTACTCGATCCTCCACTTGACGAAGAGACGTTTCAGCCTGCCCCTCCATCATCTCAGAACTGGCGTAGTACCGAGTTTGCTTCCTTTTTGACCTCGCGTCCGAACCCTGAATATTCGAAGGAACTCATACTTTATACGTTTTGCAAAGCCCTTTTCAAACCCTTAGGTTTGTCGGTTCATAACAAGAGCGGAGTGACAGGAAAACGAATTCGATTTGAAGGTTCGATTGAGAAGCGCGATGGATTTGCTGTAGTGGACGATCTGCCTAAATTTCCCAAAAAACACCTAGATTTCGTTGCACCTGTAGACCTTTCATCACTGGCTCATATCAGTGAAGAGACGATGGGACTCTCAGATGATGAGGAATGCTGGAATATCTATGTTGAGTTCGGAGACATCAGGCCAGACGAACAGATTCTTACGTACGACACCTTGTGGTTCGGTTCACGAGAATCCCAAGATGTAAGGCTTGAAGGCAGACTGCTTGGAGACAATCTTCCAGAACCCATAAAGTGTGAATTAGATCTGCGATTCGAGATCGAATGTAAGCCAATGAGTATAGGTGACGTTGAATTCTATAAGCGCGCTCACTTTGAAGCCCTTGGGCTACGAACTTGACTAATTGCGTTTTGGGGGGCGAAAGCGACGGTGAACCAATATGGAGAAACTTCCTGTAAAGTGGACCCAAAAAACTGGACCACGAGCTAAGGTGTATGATGGGAGCCATTCACCCAGCCTGCGGAGGGGCAGAACGATGGTCAAGAAACGGCGGCGACACACGGCGGCCTTCTAGTTCCGGGTCGCGCTAGAGGCGCTTGACAGAGCCAAGAAGGCTAGCCAATTAGCCTGTGAAAACGAGGGCAATGCCAACCTGATACGAGCCTGGAAACCCCATCTGCAAAAAACGGGCCCAAAATCTTCGACAACTATGAGACACCGCGTCAAAGTTCCAACCATCACACACGGTCTGAGCAGCACAACGCGCCCTGATCAGAACAGTCCGCATCTGTCTGGATGCACCTCATTTCCCCTATTTCATGGTCCAACCATTGGGACCCTCCATCTTCACCAAACTAGTTGAACACCCACATGCAGGCTGTGTCGGTCTCGCTCGTGTTCAAACACGCAGTCTAGTCTAAAGGACAGAACTAACCATGCCACGTACAATAAATGAAGGCTTTCAAGATTTTCACAAAAAGCTGACGCCGTCGGACTCCGAGACCGATGCCGCTAAAAGGCATCGCGCCTCCATCAAACAGTGCATTGAATCGAATTTCGGGCTCCAAAGGTTTTGGCGTACCGGGTCATTTGGCAATGGGACATCGATATCGAGCCATAGCGATGTTGATTACATGGCGAGTATCCCAGCAAGTAGCCTGAGCAACAATTCATCCACATCACTGTCGGATCTGCGCGCGGCACTAGCAACTCGTTTTCCCGACACCGGCGTACGAACATCCTGCCCAGCTGTTGTTGTTCCCTTTGGTACTGATGCAAAGGAAACGACGGAGGTTACCCCCGCGTTTCTTTCAGAAGATTCAGGGGACTTCAATGTGTACGGCATTCCAGATTGTTCTGGTAGTTGGATGTCAGCGAGTCCTGACGCCCATAACGCTTATGTACGTTCAGTGGATCAATCCTTATCGTATAAAGCAAAACCCTTGATTCGCTTCATAAAGGCATGGAAGTATTTCCAAAATGTACCTATCTCCTCGTTCTATCTTGAACTGCGGGTTGCAAAATACGCATCAGCGGAAAGTTCGATTGTTTACTCAATTGACATAAAAAATATCTTTGCGCATCTTGACGTGATTGGGCTTGCCCAGATTCGTGACCCAATGGGCATTTCAGGTAACATATCGCCCTGCAAGTCCGAAAATGACTTAATATCGGCTAAATCGAAAGTTTCAACCGCGCTGTCCAGAGCAACCAAGGCACGCGAAGCTGAACGAAACGATGAAATCAAAGAAGCATTTGACTGGTGGGACCGACTCTTCGCTTACCGATTCCCAAGTTATTACAAATGAGTATTCAAGAAAGACAGAATCAATCGAATTCAATCGCAAGATTGGCCTCACAACGTCATCTATACAGTTGTGCCAAGAAGACCCGGACCATTGGAATGTATCTGATTCTGCTAGTTGCAATCCTTGGAGTCGTGTCTTCAACGGTGGAACGGGCCATGATAAATCAGTGGGTGCCGCTTATTGTTATCGTTGCTTGGATTGTTGACCTGCTTATTCTCAAAAGGATAGAAAGCTCTCTCAAGAACGAAGCAGCTACTATCCAAGAGGAATTCGACTGCTTCGTTCTTGATCTTTCGTGGCCAAAGCACAAAGGAATACAGCGTATAACGCCCGATCGCTTAAGGCAACTTGATCTCAAGGCCAAGAGTACGTCCGGTGGCTACAAAGGGCTATTCGATTGGTATACGCCCGAGACGATACCCCGCGATCCAGTCCAGGCCAAGATTCACTGTCAAAAAATGAACTGTTGGTGGGATGTCAACCTCCGGCGCACATGGAGAAACGTGATCTACGTGTTGTATGGAACACTCGTGGCTTTAGCTCTCGTTCTAGGCATTGGCACCGGAATCACGGTCGGCAAATTCATCGCCATCGCCGCATCCTTCATTCGAGTCTTAGCCTGGGGAATAGCCGAAGTAATGAACCAGGAGGAAACCGGCCGGCACGTTGATAGAGTCCATCGCTACCTTTCTAGTCTCGCTAATCAAGAGGAGATATGCCCAAGCGACATTCGCAGCGTTCAAGATGAAATCTTCGAACATCGTCGTTCAAATTCACCTGTTCCCGACTGGCTCTACAAGTTTCGCCGAGACGACCAGGAAAGAGAGGGCGCTGAGTCTTAAGGCAGTTAGGAAGGCGCTATGTCGATTATGGTAGGCCCCCTATGTTTGGACCACGAAACGGGAAAAACAAGGTGCATTCAGACGGATGCGTTCTGCCGCCATCAGAGCACGAAGTGCTCTTTAGCGGGTGTGCGATAGTTGAGACTTTGACGTAGTCTCTCATGGTTGTAGAAGTCGAAGTAGGCGGTCAAACCGGTGTGCAACTGAGGCACGGTGTCATGCTGGTTGAGATAAATGTTCTCAGATTTGACGCTGCGTCATAGACGTTCGCAGAAGACGTTGTCAAGGGCGCGGGCTGGGCATTACACAGATGGAGGAACGACTGATGGCCAAAAAGAAAAGCATTATGGATTATCGCCATGACAATTTTGACCGATACAAGAGTTCAACATCGATCGATCAGACATATAATGCTATCGCTGCAATAGGACGCTTGCGTGATGACTGCTATCAATACTTCAAAGAAGGCTCTGCGCCATTTAGAAAATGGCACACGGAGTGCAATAACCTTTTCAACCTGCTCAACAAGGCGTCCAATTTGGTGCATGCAAAAAAGAACGATGCAATTGATGTCCTAGAGGAGTTCATTAATGAGTTTGAGCACGTGGAGAGGCGCCTTCGGCAATTGCTTCACCACAAATCCGTGCCTGAAACTGACCGCCAGAGATTAAAGAACGCTACGGATTTCTGGCTTAATTCCGCTTTTAGATTTGCCGTTTATGCTCTCCTGCTGGAAAAAAGAAACAAACGCGGCGAGGTGCCATATGTCAAAATAACTACAAAGCTCGTTTTCCCAGAGGATAAGTGAAGTGGGATCCAACTGGACCAACCCCATAATGTGGCCGGGTAAAAACCTGGACAGCATACCCGGCATGAACTCGGAGAGCGTAGACCTCATCCGTCCGGATGCCCCTTATTCTTCCCGTTTCGTGGTCCAAAGATTGGGGCTCACCATACGGCTCTGAAGCAGCGGAGGAAGCGTTCAAGGACACGTGGATATGAAATGTCGTGGACATGGTTTGGCACGGGGAATCCAATGAAACGCTATAAGAGGCACGATTTGGTGCTCGTATCACTGAATCGGAAACAGATAGTAAGAGCCAAGCGGGTCAACGGTCAACGAAGAGACATTACCCATGCGTTGCTATGCGGACCCTATGGGCAGATTTTCGGTACGGAAGAGTATTGTCTCAAATACTACTCAGTTTGGCTTGAGGTATTCCCATATCTGTTTGCGAAGAGAAAGAAAGTGAGGCGGGCTAAAATATCAAACTACGAAAGCACGTTCAATTTGGTCAACGATTTAATCTCTGCCCAAGACGCTCTTTCCTCCCAGTATGGGGTTCGCCCCCCTCCCCCCAAATTTCAGAAACAGTCTGGGTGCTGCCTACTACCTTTCCGACGCAAATAGCGTCTATTATAGGTTGATACTACTTGGCATCGCTTCTGCTCTTGTGAAGTTAAGCGTATAAGCCCCAAGAAAGAGCGACGACACACGCGGCCTGCAAGCCTTTGATCGCGCTGTGATCGCTTAAAGATCAGCCAGCTGTCTGTAGATATCGAGATTCATGCTAGTCTGACGTAGTAAAGTGGGCCCCAAAAACTGAAACACGAGTTTAGGTGTCTAGTGGAGCAAGTCGCCAAGTACGTGGAGAGGCAGTTCGATAGCCAGGAAACGGGGGCTACACACGGCAGCCTCCATCCTCAACACCTTCCCCAACGTCCGCCTCAACGACAAAGCCGTCCTCGCCGCTGGCACCGCAAATCACAGCCCATCCTCTAAATCCCCCAAATCACGGTTCAGACACTACCGCGTAAGGTCATGATCCTCGCCTGCTGCAACGCCTTCGCCGCCGGCGACACGGACGTTAACGTAGCGGTCTAGGCTATCAAGTCGACTCTGCCCGCTTAGCCGCAAGGGCGGCCCTCACACCGTCAAATACGACAACTTGTCGCTTTTGCTGACGGCAATTGTTTGTCTCTTCCCGAATATCGTCTCCACTATCAACACCAGTACCCTATGCGCAGTTCCAGACGCGCCAGTTCACGCGACCTGGCTAAGCACTACGGTTTCACGACCAGGAGTCGGATTTCATCATGAACAACGACATCAAGTATCTTATGGAGTGGTGACCGGAACGACAATAGGTCAAAGTTACTTAGAGAGGCTCGCCAGCCTGCACGCGGCAGCAACGAGACAGTCGCCTGATTTAAGAGTACAAATCCAGGGTCTAACCAGATGAATCAAGGTCTTATTTCAAGCCCTATCTCCACCGGTGGAGCAGGTATAATCTTCGAGCAGAAAGTCAATGCCTTCTGGCTTACTTTTCTTCTGGTGCGGGCGGCCCCACCAATACTGAACAATTGTACAGTGGTGGAGGTCTATATGCAGACCAGGCATCTAGGCTGGCATACAGACGACTCCCTGATCTGCTGTCAAGACAGCTCGGGACAACGTCGAAAACTGGCAAGCCAAGTGAAGCGAACCTTCACCGTTAGCGCGAACGACTCCGAATGTAAGAAAGCAATACAAGATTTCTGGCAGGATTTCAGCAATCCTCAGCATTTCTCACCAGACAGCGATCGTTTCGCCCTCGTTACGCAATTGGGGACCACAACTCTGCTTCAACATTTCACGAGCCTTTTGAACTGTGCACGCGCCTCTGGCGACGCAGCCGATTTCGAACACCGCCTGAATACTCCTGGATTCATTAGCAAGAAGTCCGTTCAATACTGCGACGAAGTGCGAAAGATTATCGGTGAGATCGAAGAGAGAGATGTCGCTGTAGGCGACATCTGGCCGTTCCTTTGTGTCCTGCATGTACTGAGTCTGGACTTGGCCAGCGCGTCCGGGCAGACCGAAGCGATTATCAAGAGCCTTCTCACTCACACGTCGGGCAAGCCGGTTGAGGCTGGTATCGCGGAAGCTACATGGGATGCACTGCTTCGTGTGGCCGGTGAAGGAATGTCGGAGGCACGCGGTTATCAACACGAGGATCTGCCCGAGGAGTTGCGACAACGCCACACCCAGGGCGCGGACACAGAACAGCATGCGTTGCTTGCGCTGAGTGAGCACGCCATGTCCATACTAGATGCAATCCGTTCCACGATCGGTGACGTCAATCTTGATCGAACTTTCGCCCCAGGAGCTGTTCAGGAAGCAGTGGTTAAGTTCGAAGGTCTCTCTCAGAAGACGAATGATCAGCTAACAGCAGGCTTTGCCGAAATGGCCGCTATGAGGGTAGAGCTGCAAACACTCGCCAACTCCATAGTAACTCAAACGGAACAGCCTGACTCGGAACCCATACAGGACTCGGAACAACGGAGATGGTCAGAGAAGATAGACGCCGCCCGAGATCTAATTCAGCAAGGGTTGATCGCCACCGCCCGGATGCAGCTAGAGGGGATCGAACGCGAGGCAGAACAGTTGTCAGACAACCTCAGATTCCGCCTCCTGACAAACCTGGCAGTCTGCGCAATGGGCGAAGACAAGCTTGATGCGGCTATCCCCCTCCTCAATGAAGCCCACAACATCCAACCTGAAAACCGGACAGGAATCATTAATGCCGCTATGGCCGCTGAGATCCAACAGGATCCCGAGCTAGCACTCGAGCTAGCGCGGAAAGCGCTCACGCTGGACCCACACGACCCAAGTGCGGCGGCCAACCTCATTTCGGCCTTGTGGGGTATGGGAAAGAGTGAAGAGATTGAGGATTTCGTGGCATCGGCGGAGTGGACGACGAAAGAATTGCCTAGTGCCCTGGCCCTTGCCAGAGTCCGTGTGCAACAGGCGCGTTACGATGACGCGAATGATGTCTACCGGTCTCTCATTGACGCCGATCCTGATGACGCTCAAACTCACCTTGCCCTGAGTCAATGCCTGCTTGCGCAGGCCCAAGTGGAACGCCTGCCGGTTGCGTACTCAAACGAGGAACTAGCGAGACTTCGTGAGGCTGAGATTGAAGCAGATCGGGCAATAGATCTTCTTCAGCCCACCCAATTAAGTGCCCTACGTATCAAGGCTCTCGTACTACGTGCTGGCATCCGCGCGCAGTTGGGTAAGGTAGACGAGGCGATGCTTGACATAGACGTGGTGTTAAGCAAAGTACCTGAGCATCCGATCGCAACTCTACATAAGGGGAAGCTACTTCTAAAGAAGGGACTTGCCAGTGAAGCACGCGGTCGTTTAGAAGGTATCCAAGACCCTGAATTGCGATCCGATTCACTGCTTCCTCTTGCAGACGCGTGCCTGGAATCTGGTGATGCGACAGCCGCAATAGATCTGCTCAAAGATAGTTTCAAACTCGATCCACCCGGAAACGAAGATTTAGGAAGGGCTCAATCGCTCCTGCGCGCGGAGGCTGCAGCCGGGACTGATGATTCCGTTGGCCCCGTAATCGAAGTGGCCCTGGAACGATTCCCAAACGACTCGGGACTCTTCGCCTTGGCTGCCGTACGTAGCAGTCTGAGAGGAGACATCGAAGCCGCTGAGTCAGCGCTCATTAAAGCAATTGACCTTGCCGATGAACCTTTTCGTCAGGTGCTTCAGGCACAACTCGGCCGCCACTATGAAGGTATGGGACGATTTGCTGATGCTGCCGAAGAGTTCAGCAAAGCTTGTGGTGACGATCCAGCCCATCCGGACGCGGTCCCGATGCTATTGTCTCTGTCTAACAGCGGACAGTATCGCAAGACACTCGACCTGGCACGGAAGATTCGCGGCGTAGTTGACCCGATTCCGAGGATTGTCATTGAAGTTGAGGCTGCGATACTCGGTTATGTCGGGGATGTCAGGGCTGAAGTCTTGCGCCGTCGTGAACTTTGCTCTCGAGAAGACACTGTCCCAGGTGCTCGGGTCAGATTGGCATCGGCTCAGATCCGGTGCGGCGAACGCGAAGCAGCCTTGGAGACCGTCCTGAATATAGACGTTTCAGGACTCGGCCATGACTCCCAAGCTCTCATGAATCTGGCACATATGAAATGCTCCCTTGGGGCTGCCGGTTACATATGCGACGCCTACCTTGCCCGTCGCTATGGACTCAGTGATCCAGGTGCCCACTTGGGGTACGTCAGACTGTTCCAGGGGTGGAGCGAGGAATGGGAAGAACCGGTTGTCGTCCAACCGGGCTGTTCGGTACGCCTCAAGAACGAGGAGCAATGGTGGCATATTCTCGAAAACGGTGAGGAGTCGAGCGGGCCTCGAGAATTGTCCCCAGAAGACAGTCTCGCGCAACACCTCCTGGGACGAAGCGTTGGAGACGTTGTCATCCTGCGTCAAGCTTTTGGAAACGTGCGGTATGAGATCGCGGAAATACAGAGCAAGTATGTCCGCGCATTTCAGGAGACGTGGGGGGAATTCTCGCTACGCTTCCCAGACGACATGTCGCTGTCCCTCGTCGAAATGGACAGCAACTTCACTCCAATCTTTCAGAGCATAGAGTTGCGGCATCAGTACATTAGCAATGTCGAGGAGCTATACAAGTCGTACCAGTTGCCATTCGCTTCCTTCTGCTCCCGCATCGGTAGTTCTACATTTGCGGTTTGGCCCGAGTACACAGCGCAACCTGCAAGACGCCTCCTTTTCGGTACCGGGTCTGACCAAGAGACGAACGAAGCCAGTGAACTAATGCGCGATGCCGACACAATTGTGCTAGACATGGTCGCTTTACTCACCGTACATAGACTAGAACTTGTGGCGCATCTCCGAAAGCGGTTTTCGCGTATCACCATCCCCCAACTCGTTTATGACGAGATCCAAAACGACGTTTATCAGATAAAGATAGATCGTTCCCCCTCTAGCCACCTGGGAAAGGACGAGGAGGGGCGGTACACATGGACCGAGATACCGGAAGATGTCTGGAAGGAGAGGCAGGCATACGCGCGCTCGGTGCTGGAGTTGGCCGATACCTTTGAACGAATTCCCTCATACTCCATACTTGATGCCGACGACCCCGAGGGGGCTTTCGAAGCGCTGACACCGGCTGGGGCTGGTGCGATCTTTGCGGGTGACGAACAATCCCAGGTTAGGCCGGTCCTGATTTCTGACGATCTCCCCCAATCCAATGTGGCCCGCTCGTTAGGCTTTGGGGCCGTCAACTCCCAAGCACTGCTGATAGAGATGCTTCGTTCTGACGTCATCACGGCAGCAGAGTATTCTTCAAAGATTGAAGAGCTTGTACTTATGAACTATTGGTTTGTAAGGATTCGCGCAGAGGACATCCTGTGGAGTCTTGAAGCAAACAGATATCAGACAAGTCCAGGGACACGAGCAATGCTCACAACGCTCAGTGGCCCAGATTGCGTTGAAGACACCGCAGCCTCCGTTGGCGCAGAGGTCATCGCCACTTTAGCGAAAGCGCAGGGACCGCGAATTCAACAACAATTCGACTTGCTTCTAGATTTAGTGCTGGCGGCGATTCGGCATGGAAGGCACACCGACCTGGTTTTGTGGAAGTTCCAGGCTGAAATCGCCTCGAGGCTGGCGCTCGTACCACTTCAACGCGCTCGGATTCTCCATGCAGTAGATTTCTACATGTGGTCACGAAGCCTATAATTGGACCCGACGCCTAGACTACGAAACACCAAGCGCACCGTTGGAAAGGCTCAACTGGCGAATGACGCGCTGCTGCGGTTCAAAGAGCAGCTCCCGCGTGGGACCTGTCCACCCACCCTTGAGGAGCGGAATTAACCCGTTCGAACCGCCCAGCACACTATCCATTTGCGACAGAAACACCCGCAAAAACGACAATTTGTCGTTTTTGATTAGAGTGACACCCTCCCTTGCGCCCAAGAGGACCGATTCGCTGGCGGCCAGGTCAATACAATCGACCGCGTTCCAGACCCGTTCTACATGCGTTTTATCAGCCATGAGGGTGCCCTGCACACTCTTCTTTCGTAGCGTTTGACGTATTTCCTGAATTTCTTGACAGGGCAAAGCTGGCAGTTGAGGTCGATTGTGAGAGAATTGGTCGAGTACAAGGAAGGTTTGTCCAGCGGCTGTTGCAGGCTGCTATATGCACGGAATACCGGCCAGAGCGGCCTGCAAGAAAGCGCGCGCGGCAACGAATCCCCGCCTGGGGATGAGCCGGTGTGCAGTCCATCTTAAAGGAACAAGCAGCGGAAGAGGGTTGAGATGAATGTCATGGATGTCCTTATTGACATGTGGAGATCTGCAAGCAGACACGACAACAGGAAACAGGTGCGCGATCTCATAGACAATCTCGCTCTAGTTGCGGAGCAGGATCCAGAGAGCGCCACATTCATATATCGAGGCGAATCAGAGTGCCATGAAAAAGTGAGTTCCGGTTTGTATAGACAGTTTCACAAACTTGATAATGAATTTTTCGACATCACGAAAGCTCAAAAGAGACAGCTGAAGATAGCTCGCACATACACCAAAGATGAAGACGCTGATGCTGAAATCTTAGCTCAGATACAACACAGGGGCGGCAAAACGAACCTCATTGACTTTACTAGCGATCTGAACATAGCACTGTTTTTTGCATGCAACTATTCGCCTGACAAGGACGGGCGAGTTATCTTTTTCCAGGCGCAACAGTATGAAGATTACAGTATCCGACCTGCCAATCAGCCTTCCAACATGGCGGATGCTCAGAAAAGCCATTTCGTTATATCAAACAAAGGCTACATCAGAGACGAAGACATCACCGTTTACGAAATCCCGAGCGGGCTGAAAGCGGACATTCTGCAGCATTTGCAATACGTGCACGGCATAAAACCGTCCACCGTGTACAACGACATATCCGGTTTTATCCGCGACCAAGATCGCTTTCGGGATTTTGAAGCGGATTTTTATGCAGGACAAAAATCCGCTGATGAAGGCGATTGGGAAAAAACGATTTGTTTCTATACCAAATGCCTTCAAAATTCTGATATATGGTTTAGAGATGGAATTGTAAACTACCTATACTGCCAAAGAGGGATAGCACATTTCAATGCTGGAAATTTGAATGACGCTTTAGACGATTTGGAGATATTCGACGTAGGAAGTTGGGTGGGGAAACCGGAATTACCTGAACAGATCAGAAATTGGTTTGACAAAACCAAGCGGAAGGAGGAAGAGCGCCAAAAAGAACTGCAAACGGTAAAGGATTCGGAGAACACAAGGGAAAACCACCGTATATGGATCAAAGCACAATACTCGGACGGAAATCCGGTGCATGGGGCGAGATATAAATTGCTGAGCGAGGACGGATATGAATATAGCCAGACAATCCAGAATGGGAGGGTGCAGGTGACTATACCTGCCGAATGCCATGGGAGTAAATGCTTGTTCTGGTTCAACATGGAGGGTTACTGCGGCGTCAATCCGGTACAGATTCAGTTGGGCGATTCGTTCACGGAAACGCTGAAGCACAGCGAAAGAAACCCGAATGCGCCAGAGGTGACTATCAAGGTTACTTACGAGACAACAGAGGCAACGTAGCTTTGCGGCTGGGTGGTGTATGGTTGGCCCCAATGGCAAGACCACAAAACACTAAGCGCACTGTTGAAAAGGCTTGACCGACGGATAACGCGCTACTGCTGACGAGAGAGACGCCCCCATGATCAGCCTGGCCACCCTCCCTCCCCTCCCGAGGGCATACCCGTTCGTACCGCCTCGCACCTCACCCATCTGCGACAGACACCCCCGCAAAAACGACAAATTGTCGCTTTTGACAGCGTGACGCCCTCCCTTGCGCCCAGCAGGAGCGACGAGAGGATCAGCGATCTGCTGGCCAGTGGCGGCCGCGCGGCCGGCGTTTCAATATGCTATCGTGTAGGGGAAGCCATTGGGTAAGAAAAGAGGCGCCGCACTGGATCCGGTGAAGTGGGCCCCAAAAACTGGACCACGAACTAAGGTGTATAATGGAACAATTCACCCAGCCTGTGGAAGGGCAGCCCGATGGTCAGAAAGCGTGCCTGCCACCCCCGGGCCGACCAGCAGGTTACCCTCCTTTTCCCGCCGCCGGCGCATGCAAGTCTCAGCCCATCCCTGAAATCCCCTCAATCACAGTTCAGACATACGCCCTCGCCGCCGGCGACACCGCCGTCACTCTGTAAAAAACGACAATTTGTCGCTTTTGCTGACGGTTTTCTACGGCTGATTCGCCAAACTTCGCTACGGAATTGAATAACACGAATTCATTGCAGCCATAATTCCCTCCATTGACAAGGAGAGAGGCTCGATCTAGAATGATCTTAATCAGTGACCAATTAGGATCAAAAGAGTTGCATTTCTGACGACGACTAGGGAATGCCAGTTTGTTGAAATGGACTTGGGATGCAAGTAAAGATGAGAGAAATCAACAACTCCACAAAATAGATTTTACGACTGCAGCTTTAGTCTTTGACAACCCGTTGTCAAGAACTCGTCTTGATCCTTACGAAGATGAAGTACGTTGGCAAACAATAGGAAAGGTAGGATCAGTGCTCTTAGTCGTAGTTCATACTTTACCCGAAACTGACTACGAACAAGGTCGTATCATTAGTGCACGCAGAGCGACTAGTCACGAAAGGAAGCAGTATGAAGAAGGAATCTATTGAACTGACAAAGCAGCAACGTGCAATGCTCAAAAAGCTAGAAGAAATGCCTGACGAGCAAATTGATACAACTGATATTCCTGAGATATGCGACTCGGACGGATGGTTTTCAACAAGTCAGCTTCCTACCGTAATTCAAATGCTAAAGGAAACAAGCAGATCAGAAAGTAACATAGGTCGTCAAAACACGAGTCGCATAACAAAAGAGAAAGCAATTCGTGTTCAGAACGAAATTGTGAAGGCCAATGGCGACAGTGTGGAGAAAAAGGACTTTGTTGTTCGTCCTCAAAGGAGTGGATAACGTCGAGTAGCGGGCGATTAAGAAACAGAAAAGATCTGGTTCCAAGACTAAACGGACGATGTAGAAAACTACATCGTCCGTTTCAATTTAACGGCTGGTTGGAGTCCTCACCAGCAACCTCTCTAGAATTTAGGTAGAGGCCTTGGCACGCTAGTGGCGACGGAAGCCTCCATTCACCTGCTCACACCACGATGAGGCGCCACATGTCTGTCTTGACCCGACGTCAGTTCCTGCGATCAACCGGCCAGGCCGGGCTCGCTTTGACTTTGGCAGCCGCCTTTCCCCCCGCAGCGCAGGTGGCATACGCGCACAACCCTGATGCCCTGCCTTCGGAGAGCGGAGGCAGCGTTCTCGATAGCCCCGAATTCCAAAAGCTGGTCGTCAACGGCGTCGCGCCGCTCTGGGTAGCAGGCCAGACCGTCAACTCCTTCGCCTACCATCTCAAATTCATGAATCTGCCGCCGCACATGCGCGGCTACTTTCAAAGGGCCGGCGGTGACTGGAAAAACCTGTTGCAAGCGAAGGCGGTTTGGGAAACGATTCCCCCACAGATCAGAGCCGGCGGCCCCCAGGAAACTGCCCGCTTTCTGAATGATAAGGACTGGTCACATATCATCCCCAGGAGTCAGGGCGGAGCGTCAACAGCCGACAACGGGATTTTCGGACTCAGGCTTCTGAACAGAATACGCGGCGGACGGCCTGTGACACCGAACGAGATTGCTGCTGCCAGGGCGGTTATCAGGCACGATCTGATCGGTTCCGTTGTGCGCCAGACGACCGCCACGATGATGACAGGGGCCATGGCGGGCATACTCATAGGCGGTCTGATTATCTGCCTGGAATGTGGCCTCCTGTACGCGGAAGGCGCAATCACATGGGAGCAAATGGTTGAAAAGGTCATCAAGGCAACCCTCTTTGCAGGCGCTCTGTCCTTTGTCATTGTAGGACTGATTGTCGGCCTGGGCCTGTTGTTCCCCGCGCTCCTTCTGGCACTGGTTCCGGTTCTGTTTGTGCTTCAAATCGTCTCCCTGGTATTCCTTGCCCAGCACGCAATCACTCTGGCAAAGGGCTACTGGGACGTGCTGAATGATAGCGGCATGATCAAAGAGGCGGGAGAAGTGTTGGATAAAACAGAGACCTTCATGCGCGACACTGTCACCGAGACGGGCAGCGGCGCGAATGCCAAAATGAGAGAGTGGACCGGGGGTCTGGCCAGATGGGTAGGATGGAAGAGGGCCTGGAGCATGGCCAGAGGCTTGTACGAGAGAATGGGGGCCGGCAAAGCCTGGGCTTGGTTTGCAGCGAAAACGGAGCTGGTTGGAGGCCACACCTCCGATCTGCTTTCCCCGTTACAGAAGTGGGGACACATCCCTGACTTTGATGTCGGCATGCCCCAATTCAGCCTCCCGCAGCTGGACGTTCCCGGACTCGATCTCCCGGAAGTCCGAATCAATATCGATGAAGCGAAGGAACGCATCGCCAGTGTCATCTATGTCGACTTTCGAGCCGCCCTCGACACCACGAGTCAGTTAAGAAACAGCTTGGAGGAGTACATCGAAGGAGCGGCATCGTAAAACGCACATCGCAGAAGAGTGCGAGCACGATACACCATTACATCCCGTTCATCTTCGCTTGTTCAGTTGAGTAGGTGGCTTTACCTTGATTTTCCCTTTCCATGGTCCATCGATTGGGGCCAACCATAAGACATTTTGGACGTGATAGACAGTGTCGGCATTAGCGGGCCCTTATCATAGCGCTGCGGTTGCGCCAGCACGTCACCACAAAACAAAAAGGGTAACGTATGAGTAACGAACAGCGTCCGCTTCCCGAAGTATCAAATGACGTATACTCTGCCCGGGTTCTTGGGCGTCTCGTGACGACCGAACAAGGTTTTGTGCTTACGAAAATGGCGCACATGGCTGACTTTACAGGAACGCGAGAGTTCACCGCGACCTATGAGGAAATCGGCTATGGTCTATTTGCCGATGAAGAAGGTTATACCGGCGCTGATCTCGTGGCGATTGTGGTTCCGTGGCTGATATACAAAGGTCTTGTTGAGCAGGAAAAGGTGGACCGGGAATCTTGGCAGTTCCGAATCGCTGATCGTGAAATCCTTGTCAAAAAAGTTCTTGAAACTGGCCTTGAAGAACCCTGGGAAAACCTGGACGAGAAAGACCCTGAGAAATGGGAACTTGACCCCAATGGTCATGTGGTGCGCGACAGTGTGAGAAACGCGAAAACCGCGTTGGGAGAGTTGGAGAAACTTCTGCACGATTGGGAAGACTTGCCGGATCGAGATGAAGATTACGAAGGGGTTCTTTTCAGCCTTCGCCATGGTTGGGAAGTGGATTGGGCGACTGCTATCCGAGAGCACATAGGCTACAGCCCGACATTGAGAGCGGTATCAATTGCCAGACGGGGTGAACGCTAGCTGAGACCTGGATTCGGCCTTGCATGGTTGTAGAAGACTCTGGGTCCGTCTTCCGGCAGGTGAAGAGCGACTGGCGGATGGCGCGCCGCTGCAGATCAATGATATGCGCCCGCAAAGGATAGGGACACCTGGCCCGGAGAAGCGGGGCATACCCGTTCCTACCGCCTGGCACCTTATCCATCTGCAACAGACACACCCGCAAAAACGACAGCTTCACGAAGCCATTGCTCAACTTGATGATCAGATTGACAATCAGGTCCGGGCCTCAATTCCAGAAGTCATTGCCAACTATGAGGACATCAAAATACGACGTGCCGAATTTATTGGTGTCGCTCAATTATCGTTGTTCGAGTAAGGCTAACTGCTTGGAGGCAGAAATGGAAGCCATATTCTGTTTGTCTGTTTTTATTGTGTTGTCAGGTATTTGGGCGTTTTTCAAATCCAAGAAGCGAGTGACAAATAGATCAGGCGGGGTGTACCGTTACGATTACGAACAAGAATTCGAAGACGACTCAGAATGACGCACCCTGTCTTCTATGGTGAGCCCCAATGTTCGGACCACGAAACGGGAAAAATAAAGTGTATTCAGACGGATGCGGTTTGCCGTAGTCAGAGCATAAACTGCTCTTCAGCGGGTGTGCGATAGTTGAAACTTTGATTCCCCTCGCCCGTGTGGCAGGATGCATTGACAGCCTCCACTGCCTGTGCAACAATCAAATAAAGCCGCGAGCGACTGAGTCCTCTTTCCCTCGGCCTCCCCACTTTCGCAGCGGGACAACAATGGGCGTCAAGACACCGGATTGGTTGAAGCACGCACTCTTCTATCAGATTTTCCGGGATCGGCTCAGTCGCAGCCCCCGTCTGCAGCACCCTCCCGGAATCCAGTTAGAACCTAGGCGGGCGGCCCCGGCTCGGTCCGCGATTTCGAAGAAGGGCCACAGTGGAAACGGTTAAGGTCATTCTCAACCCATACGCAGGGCGGGGACGCGGCGCAAAGGTAGCCGGCGACATCGAGGCGGCCTTTCGCCGCCACAATGTCCCCTGCGAGATAACGGCAACGTCTGCGCCGGGGGAAGCTGTCTCTCTGGCTCGCCGCGCGCGGCAGGATGGTTACGCGATCGTGGCCGCCGGCGGCGGCGACGGAACCGTTCATGAAGTCATGAACGGCTTGGCGGAGGCGACGCCCGCGGATGAAACAGTGCAGGGGTTGGCCGTTTTGCAGGCGGGCAGCGGCAACGACTTTGCCGACATGGTAGGGGCGGCCCGTGAGATCGACGCAGCCGTACAAGCCATCCGCGAGGGCAATACGCGCAACGTCGATCTGGGGCTGGTCGAAGCCTTCGACGGACGCAACACCTTGCGCCGCTACTTCGACAACAATCTGGGTATCGGCTTTGAGGCGCAGGTGACCGTAGAAAGCCGCAAGATCAAGCGGCTGCGCGGCTTCCTGATCTATCTGTGGGCGACGCTGCGCGCGCTGCGGGCCTATGACCAGCCCCATTTTGAGATCAGCTGGACCGACGGCGCTGGCAACGAGCGCAGGGCCGCCAAAGAGATGTTGCTGATCAGCATCGGTAACTCGCGACGGGTGGGCGGGGCCTTTTATCTGACGCCGGATGCGCTAATGGACGACGGCCTTCTCGACCTGGCCTATGCCGACGCGCTGTCGCAGCTGGGGATTCTGAACCTCCTTCCAAAAGCGATGACCAGGACGGGACTGCATGGTCAAAAGGCGATCTCTTTCGATCGATTGCGTTCCGCCACTATCGCGGTCCGGCAGCCCGTTCCGGTGCATACGGACGGCGAAATCTTGTCCACGAGAGTCGAAAGACTGACCGTCGAAATACAGCCTGGCCGCCTGCAGGTAATCGTGTAAAGTCCGCAGCGGGCACTCCTCCCGGTACAACTCTCTACACTGATTAGGGCTCGTTGCCGCCTGTCTGATCGCTGTTTTTCCCTGGCAAATTGCAGCAAATAGACGAAAAGCCGCCCATTCACGCCAAGAGAACCCCAAGCGTTTTTTCTGTTCTCCGCGTCCCTCCGTGTCTCTCCGTGGACAAAACGCAGTTCTTCTCGCCCTCGAGGAGCGGGGTTACCCCGTTCGTACCGCCCCGCACACTATCCATCTGCGACAGACACACCCGCAAAAACGACAAATTGTCGCTTTTGACAGCATTTCGCCGGCGCTTACGAACAGAAAGCCAGCCGCGAAGCGATCTAAAGCCAGATCAATACAACCGACCGCACCAGAGCCGTTCTAAGCGCCTTTTCAGACATGAGGATACCCTTAACCATCCTCTTTCAAATCGCTTGGCCTACCCCCCCCCTGAATTTCTTGACCAGGGCAAAGCAGGCAGCTGGGGACGATTGTCAAGAACCGTTTGAGTGCCAGGAAGGCCTGTTCAGCGGCGATTGCGGGCTGCGACGAGCGCGGCATGCCGGTCAGGCTGGCTGGCTACCCGCTTCATCCCGTCGCCGGCGCCCCAAACTGCAGCCCATCTCCTGAATCCCCCTGACTGCAGTTCAGACAATACCGCCTCCCCGTCGCCATGGCGCTTGGACCATAACGCCCGAAGGTTGACTTTCGACTCCCCCCACCGCTATAGTATGGCAGAAAGCCCACCAGAACGCGACCGGTCGTGAGAGGATGCCATATAGGTGGCCAATCGGCAGTTAAGTGTGTACGCTGACACCTCCGTCTTCGGGGGAGTACTTGACCCTGAGTTTTCCGCGCCGACATTTACTCCCCTCTTAAGGTGATACAACATGGCGAACCGTGAACCGCAATGTGTCGCTCTCAAACGCCGCGGCGCAGCGCGAATCTATCAGCAGTTGGCTGGGAAGTCACCAGCAGAACAGCTGACCTTCTGGCAGAAACGCAACCAGATGAGGCGGGCGCGGCAAGAAGCAATACTTCGAGCCATACGTCAACCTTTTGTACCATTTCTGGTGCCTTGGTAGATGTACCCCGAAAGTTGAAAGGAGCAACTGATGAACAAGATCCTGATCAACTCGCTCATCGTGCTGGCCTGTCTCTTTGCGCCCGTAAACAGCTACGCGGCACCCGCATTGGACGAGGATGTTGATGACCGAACACTGGTAGATGGCCGGCCCGGCATTACCGTCACCGGCTATGGATACGCTTCCGTACCACCTGATGCAGCGCGAGTCTATCTGACTCTGGGATCTCAACCCGGTTTTCCAGGCGTTGGAAATGGCATGCCCATGGTCGAACCGGACAAAATCGAAAATATCCGTGCCTTGTTGCTGGAAAAAGGGATAAGAGAAGAGACTGTGGAGACCAAACACCTCGCCTACAGCATCTTCGCTCCTACGAACCCGTCGAGTGAGGTCTCCTTTATCTATGACGACCCCGGCGGCCTGCAGGAATTCCTTCAAGAGTTTCAAAAAGAGTTACAAGGGCAGCAGGCGCCGGCGCTCCTGTCCATGCAGGTCACGTTCATAGTGGAAGACTGCTACGCTCTTGAGGAGGAAGCGATTCTGGATGCATACGCCGATGCCAAGAGACGGGCAAGCCGCCTTTCTCGTTTGTTGGACCTGCCGCTGGGAGAAGAGATCATCGCCGTCTCAGAGGAAATGTTTCCTCCTCAATGCAGAGATTCCTCCTTGTCCGACTTCATAAGCCGGACCGCCTTTACACTGGATAACAGTGCTTCCGAAGTAGAGGTGGGAGCGATGCTGAAAGTGTCGTTTGCAATTGAGAGATAGATCTGGTGGTTGAGCTTGCGGGATTTATCAACAGGAACTGCGAGTCTCTCTGTTAGGGCCCGCTACGCCTGGTTTAAGCACTGTTTGAGTTGACCCTCGGGAGAAGGGACCAGCGGACTGAAGCAGATTCAGCACTGACTGAAACACACTCTGAAACGCCTGCCCTGCCTCCCAGGCTATCGTAGGTCCTCGGACATACCCGGTTAAAAGTCCATGACCGGGGGGATCTGGTCTACATGAGTAAAATCACCATCGACAAAGCGACGATTCAGGCCGTAGCCCAGCTGATCGCCCAAAAATTCGATCCCGAACAGATCATCCTCTTCGGCAGCCACGCCCGCGGCAACGCCGGCTCCCACAGCGACATCGACCTCCTCGTCGTCTTCAATTCCCTCGACGACTGGCCAAAGCGCGGCAACCCCATTCGCCTGGCGATTGGCGAGAAATTCGTGTTGCCTGTCGACGTGATCGTGACCACGCCTGAACATCTGTCCGAGCAGCGCAAGAATCCATATTCCTTTGTTCACACGGCCCTTGAATCGCAAGAAATCCTGTATGAGCGCTCAGCCCCCTGAACACGACTGGTTCGAGAAAGCGGAACAGGACTTGGAAATGGCTCGACGAGCCATGAGCGCGGGCGATCCTTTGCCCGCGAT
This sequence comes from Caldilineaceae bacterium, assembly GCA_965207495.1. Lineage (GTDB taxonomy): Bacteria > Chloroflexota > Anaerolineae > Caldilineales > Caldilineaceae > Bin5. The sequence continues at coordinate 32,074 of CBDBMP010000005.1, read as the reverse complement.
GGCCTGCTATCACTGCCAGCAATGCGCCGAGAAATACTTGAAGGGTTTTCTTGTCTCTCGGTCTACCGAGTTCCGCCCCGTGCATGATCTCCTCTATCTCTTACAGCAATGCGCGGCACTGCAACCTGTATTTGAGGAACTGGCGCCGATTGTCGTGATCCTTGGGAGATACGGAGCTGGCGTGCGTTACCCGGTGCAGGGCTTTGAGGAACCCGGCGTAGACGCGGCAAACGAGGCGATAAAGTCGGCAGAAACCGTCTCCGCTTTCGTTACGCAGAACATGCAACTCTGAACTCCTAAAGGCGCTGCACGATCTCGACACCTTCCCCATCGTCCGCCGCCGCGACATAGCCGCCTTCGGACACGACCGCGCCAAAGCCATAACCCTCGCTTACGACGACGACCTCGTCGCCGGCCATACGGATGTAGAGATAGCGGTCCGGGCCGCCAAGCAGGAAGAGCCGACCTGGCCGCAATGGTAACCATCACACAAACAAAAACGACAAATTGTCGTTTTTGCCGTCGAATTCCCACAAGTGCTTTGCCAAACGCTTTCGGAGAGGCAGCAGGACGCCGCAATTACCAGGGTCGAACTGCTGATGACATATGGCCCTGAATTGCCGTATCCCTACGCCTCGGACGTCAGAGGTTAACGTGTCACGGGGTTATGCGCGAGCTTCGAGCGCAGAGCGTGTCCGGCGCCTCGTCGAGGGCAAGTCGAGAGAAGAAGAACTCGAATTCTGGCACAAACGCACAGAGGCCATGCGCGCCCGCCAAAAAGCGAATCAGTCAATAGCGCTATCTGGCATAAGGCCTCGATAAGGAGGAATCGGTGGCTGGGTGGAGACGAAAAAAATTTTCACTGGCAGGTCTTTTCCTTCTCGTAGCGATTCTGCCGGTAGCCTGCAGAATATTCATCGATGACGAGTTTGGTCACTTTCTCGCCAACGGCCCTACAAGTATAAAACCGTACGTCGCAACGGGACCGTCCTGCACGGAACTCGAAGAGATAGCGCAGGGGTCACTGGCCAATGTCCGTCCGCCGCCCGCTACCGCAAGATTCAGCGCCGCCGATCGTAAGGCTCTTGCCAGTACCGCTTTCGGCCACCTGTGCGAGTTGACGCGAGAAGTGGGGTGGCGGCAGAGCGCCACGAAGGAGGAACGGAAAGCCGCAGAACTCCTGATGGACCGCTTCACCGAGTTCGGCTACAGCCCGGAGAGGCAGGATTTTCAAGTGCGGATAGGGCCTCTCCGGAGGAGATCCAGCAACATAATCCTTGAACTTCCCGGTCAGGGCGAAGGCGTGGTCATCCTGGGAGCGCACTACGACACGGTACGGAACTCAGTGGGCGCCAACGATAACGCTTCCGGTGTAAGCGTGTTGCTGACGCTGGCAGAGAGATTGGCGCAACCGCCCTGGTCGAACGAGATGGTGTCGGACCTTCCGTTCACACTGCGATTTATCGCCTTTGGCTCAGAGGAAACCGGACTGACCGGGAGTGCGCATTACGTGCGCCAGTTGATCGATGAAGAGTTAGGCGCCATCAGGGTCATGATCAACTTTGATTCAGTGGGGTCCGGTACATTTCTCTACTTCCGGGGGCCAGTTGACAGCCAGTTGACCGGGTATGTATCAGAAACTGTCGATAGAGAAGGGGTGTCGGTGTCCTCTATGGGCATGAGAGAGGGTTGGGGCATCAGTGGCTCTAGTGATGAGGCCGTTTTCAGATACCGTGGGGTTCCAACGATTTACTTCTTCGGCAACGACAAGTCACGCATCAACACCCGGGACGATACGATTGAGTTCATCAACCCGGTGCTGCTGGGAGACGCGGCGTTGCTGGTCCTGGACCTGCTTGCCTCCCTTGAAGATTTGTAATGTCGATGCCGGTAAGCCATCTCCGGGGTGAAGACCATGCCGGCGGACAGGAATCCAGCAAAGATGCTGGTAGGAGACCAACTGCAGAACAGAAAATCAAGACGCGGACTAAATGAGAGAAAGTGTTCACCCTTTTCCAGGGCAACCGCCCTCGCCGGCCAGCAGGTTCCCCTCCTTATCCCGCCGCCGCCGGATACAGACGTTGACATAGCGCCCTAGGCCATCAGTCGGTTCCGCCTGCTTAGGCGCAAGCGCGACCGATACTCTGCCAAATACGACAAGTTATCGTTTTTGCCGACAGCAAGACGTGTTGGATTGGGTTGGGCGGAAAGGGATCCGGCTGCGCTGCCCGCCCACACCACCAGTGCGGTATGGGGTCCCCGTCCCTACCAGAGAGAAAAGCAGCGAAATGTTCACCTGTTTGACGCATCATAGCGAACCGCGATAGCTTGCTCCCCCAAAGGGGCGTGGGCAGCCTCCCCATACCTTTATGGAGGAATTGGGGCGGATCCCTCTATCAGAGAGAAATCCGGACACTGTTACACGCTCTCTCGGCGTCGTTCCAGTTGATGATCGGATTGCCCTGCCGGGTCCCGATGCCGTCCGCGATATAGACGTTGACACAGCGACCTGAACCATCAGTTAGTTCCGCCTGCTCTGGCGCAAGCGCGGTCGTCACGCTGTAAGAAACGACAACTTGTCGTTTTTGCTGACGGTTTCCTGCAGCCGTCTTGCCAGACGCCTCCGCGGTACGCGGTCAAACCGGTGTACAACTGACGTACCGTGTCGTACTGGCTGAGATTGATATTCGCATAATTGAAGCTGCGCCACAGACGTTCGCAAGCGACGTTTCCCTTGACCCCCGCGGCCGTCGTCTTTCCATCACATGTTATGAGGGCGCTTCAGCGCAACCCTCCATAACATACCCCATAGCCCTTATGGGCCTATGGGGTATATGGGGTTAATGGGGTCCCCGTCCCTACCAGAGAGAAAAGCAGCGAAATGTACACCTGTCTGACGCGAATGTACACCTGTCTGACGTCTAGATACACTTGTTTGACGCGAATGTACACCTGTTTGACGCGTCACAGCGAACTGCGATAGCTTGCGCCCCAACCGGCCGGTGGCATGATGCGCAGTCCCTCGTCCACCTCTTCGACAATACAGTATCCTTTGTCCGCCATCCCCTCGATCACCTCTCGTGCCCTGCTCTGTCGATTGCTTCGTGCGCTGCGAGACAATCGCTTTCCGCCGCGGGATGTTTCGTCGATTGCCGGGTAGCAGAGAGTGACCAGGTCAGCGTCGCTGAGTACCGGATAACGTTCCGCCGCCGGGTTGGGATCCCTGGCTGCATGCGAGATGCTGTACACGCGATTGCCCTGATCATCCAGTGCCACGACGTCAGACCGCAGGCGCCGGTTCTCCCCTTTTCCGATCATGTACTGACCGATCGGTTGGTTTTGCTTTGTCAGCAAAACCGCGCCGTCGCAATCTACCAGTTCGCCTTGACCGTTGCGCGCCAGGCGGGGGATGGTCGCTTGGATAAAGCGACCTTTGTTCGCGCCGTAGCGGTCCCATAGATAGCACAAACCCAATGTCGCCCTGTAACCCGGCGCACTGTGTCGCCCGATCTCTCTCAAATAAGGTTTGTAGACGAGTGGGCCGGAACCGCTGCCGGGCGGTAACTTCACCTCAAAGACCACATCGCTTTCATAGGCATCCCAGCGTTCCGGTCGATTGCGAACGACTACCGGAACCCAGACGCTCTCAGCCCCCTGTTCACCCCATGCAATGCCCATATTGTGGACAGTTTGAAAGGCCGTGCTGAGAGCCGGGAACTGGTCACGGCGATAACGATTGAACATCGCTTTGACCATATGTCCGAAAGGGATCGCAATCGTGCGTGTGCCCGATCGTTCGCTCACCGGCACGGAGAGAATCGCCTCGACCCACAATCGCAGGCCATAGGGAGCGCCGCGGCCGGGTTTGGCCTCCACTGCCCGATCCCAAAGCACGATTGGCAGCGCCGGAACGACGCCGGACGGCCGCGGCGTAAGGCTGGGAAGATGGGAGAGCGCATCGTCGGTTGGCATTTCACCGGTTTGCGGCGAGCGGTCATACTCGGTTACGTCAAAGAGAAAGCCCATATCTGCCTTTGTCTCAATATGGCGGTGGGCAGCGAGCGGCGCCGGCATTACACCGGTATCGCGGGTGTCCGGCTCTACGTGAGATAAATAGCCGTCGATAAGCGCGGCGACTGGATGTCTCAGGCCGGCCTCTTTTCCTACCTCGTACCAGATCCGGTGATAGATCTCAAAACCGGCCAGAAGTATCTCATCAAATTCTGGCCCGGTGTCTTCGAAACTCTGCCTGGTGGGATCCGATGCTTTGTCGGCCATTAGCAGAAAGCGATAGCCCTCCAGAACTGGCAACATCTCATCCCAATTCCCACCCGCGATCTCGAACATCAGGTCGCTCAGTGTGGTTGGGCCATCGGCTCTGTCCAATTTAATGAGCAGCGTGAGGGCTCGCTTGGAGCATTCATGCAGACCGGCATTCAGCCACGGCTTTGCCCCGGCAATGGCGCAGCCGATGTCTGACGGCTGACATTTCTTGCCGCCGGCCGCGTCGACATACGCATTCCACCAATCGTTAAATTTCATGCACTCAGCCTCCCAGCTTCTTCAGCCTTGTTTCGTCGCGGGGAGCGTCTGTTGCCGCTTTGCTCCCTTGCGTCCTGCCTTTCCCATTGCGCCTGATTGCGTCCGTCCCTGGGTCTGGGTCGTTGCCCTGCCCTGCATTTTTTTCCGTCGGTTTCGCAATCGCTTCCCAGCGTCCGCCGTCGCCGCGGGTCAGATAGACGCCGTGTTCCGGCTTCTCCCCATAGTTGACCTTTTCGCAGGTCAGAACGGGGACGCTTTCCCTTGTATCGGGCTGACTGTTCTTCGGTTTTGCCCCTATCTTTTCATACCCAAGATGCCAGCGGGTGCGCACCGCGTTGTGCCAGGCAGTCGATCCCGAAAACTCGCCGGCCTTGTTGGTGTGGGCGATAAAGAGGGTTGTACAGCTTTGCACACGCCCCCATTCGTCCCAGGAGCGCAGGAACTCGTGGACGGAGCCGCGCCCGTTTTCATTGCTGGCATAGCACGCGGCCAGGCTGTCGATTACCAGCAGCCGCGCCCCGTGCTCCTCAGCGACCTTCCGCACCACCTCTCCTGCCGGCAGGAGTTCGTTGCGTCGGTTGGTCAGTTCGCCCTGCGGCGTACCCCAACACGGGCCCAGCCCCAGGCCAACCATGTCCAGCACCTGCAGATTCGGCATCTCGGCCGGCAGCTCCCAGTTCTTCCAGTCGCCGCGCTGTCCGCCCGTCCCGCCGAGGCGGATAGCCGAGAGGCGGTAGAACACGTCCGGCATTTCGTCTTCGTAGGTTGCAAACAGAACCGGCGCGCCGGACCGGAACTTTTCACCGATAACAGGGACGCCCACGTTCTCTTTTTCTCTGCTGTGGAGCCAGCCTTGCGACCCCGCAGCGGGTGGGCGGGCAATTCCCGCGCAGAGTGCCAGCGCCAGCCAGGTCTTGCCTACACCGCCGTCGGCGAAGAGGATTGCAGGCCGGCCTGACGGCAGCCACTCCTTGAGCAAGAATGGACGCAGCACCCGCAGGTCTTCCGGTTTCCAGTTGCTGATCAGCGCTCCCTCTGGAATAATAATCTGCTGGTCGATCAACGCCCGGATGGTCCTTCTGGCCCGCTCCTGCTCTATTGCATTCTCTGAACGCAGTGCCTCAGCTACGTCCGCCCCGGTCAAAACCTGCGCGTCGGCGCCGTCAGGCAGCGCGGCCTGCAGGATGGCCCTGGCGTCGGGATCGTCTTTGCCGGCTGCCACCGAGACCTGAAGGCTATCATATGCCGTTGCAATGGGATCGGGTTGGATGTGTTCTGTCACAGCTGCGATCTGTGGCTGTCCGTTTCGTCGCTCATTCATGCTCTGAGTCCTGTAGTGGTGCCGACGCCGGATCGTGGCCGGCTGCCAGCTGTTTGATCCGCACGTCGTAACCTTGGTCCGCCCACTTCTGCGCCGCCTTCTGCGCCGCTCCAACCCCTGCCTCGTCAGCATCTGGCCAGAGAGTAACTGTAGCGAAACAGCCCACTTCAATTCGACCGTAACCCGTACCGGCACAGACGGCAACGACAGCCGGTTCGGGAGCATAACGCAAAATGCGCAGGCCGTCGGCCAGACCCTCGCACACGTGCAGATGGCAGGGGCCGGCGTCTGTCCCCGGCCGTTTGCGCCACAACAGGCCGTAGGCCGACGCGTCTGACCCGAATGTCCGCTTGTCCCCGCGGTCCCCTCTCCAATGCTGCGCCTTTCCCCCGTCCGCGTCGATAGCCACCAGATGCACCTTGCGTGCGTCGGCTAAGGGAGCCTCTGGTCTCGCCATCGCCATCACCAGCGCGCCGGCCGCCCTGCTATCCGACCGTACGCCTTTGCCGGCTGGCATCCTCTCCTTGGACAGCCAGCGCACAGTTTCGGGGAGGGGTACGCCGGGTGGCCACAGTCCCTCCTCCCCCTTGCCAGCCAGCCAGCGGCTCACGGGGTGATATTCCGGCGCCTGACCGGTACTGGCGGTCGCGGCGGCCCACAACCTCGCCGCGTACAATGTCGTATCGCCGCCCGTGCTGTTCCGTGGGCCTGCATTGTGTCGTAGACCGGCACTGTGTTGTCCACCTGCGGGGTGTGTCTCAGCCCGTCTGTGACCGCTTGTGGCCGTCTGTGGCTTCGCAAAAATTCCCCCTGCTCGCCATGCTGACCAGCACGCATCACAGCGGCACAGCCACAGCTCTGTTGCCGCCTGCACGCTGTGGAGAATCGCCGTACTCTCGCAGCCGTCTGTCAAGCACTTGCCGGCCCAGCGTCCTTTGTCGGCATCAAAGCAAAGGCCGAGTTTGTCGGGGCTGTCCCCGTCATGGCATAGCGCAGAGGTAGTGTGAACAGGCCAGCGCCGGCCCGGTTGCTCCCGCACCGGATATCCCTTCGCCTGCAGGGCTGCTGTCAGTTCGCCGGGGGTTGCTATCGGTATCTTTGTATAGGGGATTCTGTCTTTGTGCGGTATCCTCATCTGCAAGTCTCCAGTAGCCCTGCGAGACATCGCCCCGTTACCGCCGGCCCGCGGTTCGGGGCATTTTCTTTCTGGCTCACCTTGTCCCGCCTTCCCGGCGGACCTGCTTCTCGAAGCGCTCCGCTTCGGCCAAGGCAAGTTCCCGCAAAAATTCGCTGGAACGGCGGCCTCTTGCCAACGCGGCATCCTCGATGCGTCGCTTATCTTCCGCTGTAACGTATACCTGAATTGACGAACGTTTACGCAGCGCGGCTCGCCTTTCGTCTCGATTCGGCATATCGCCCCCTCTTTCTCTGTTAGCACAACCTGTCGTATCCTTCAGCGTACCATGAATCATTACCATGTACAATCTTAATTTACAGGTACAAATAACATTCAGTTGCTTGTGAATTAAGTGCATACCGATCTCGAAAGAGGCCGACCTGACGCGCAATGACGGCCTGGATCCGGACATAGAATCGTAGTGGGAAGAACTGACCGGAGAGCAAACTTTCTGGACTTTCTGACAAGGCAAGCCGGCCGCACAGTAAACTGCAGCCCGCCTCCTAAATTCCCTGAAACTGCAGTTCAGACAATCGCCCTCGCCGCCAGCGATACGGATAACGACAAATTGTCGCATTTGCCGGCGCACCCACGCACACCCGGAGACAACACAATGCCCCAAATCATCACAGCAACGCTCACACTCTGCAATGACGATGACATCGAGTTCGAAACAACAGTCGTCCTCACAGGCACGAGGGAACAGCTGGACAACACCACCATCTTTGACCGGCCGGAGTACGCCGGCCTGTACATTGCCGCGGTAGACTACGAGCCCAACTTGTGGACGATGTACGCGCCGGGCGGAAATTTTTGCCGGATTATCAAAGAGACACCGCTCTACTGCATCTATGAAAACGAACCCTTCACAGTCCCCGCCAGATTCAGCTTTCAGGTCACGCCGGCTCTCTTTCAGCACCCCAGTGCAGGCTGGGGCGACTCCTTCGAAACATTGGCAGAAGCCGAGGAAAATGCCTTGGCCGAGGCCCGGACCAACATCGAAACTATGAAGCGTACAATCGAAGACTTGGAGAAGCACCTGCCTTAACGCCAGCAGGCCCGACCCCCCCGCAACCCAAGTGGCGAAAGACAGTTGCAAAACTGCCTTACCATGCTGTGCTGAACGGCATACCCTCCCCCGGCTCTTTTCATTCCCTCCCACTGCATACCCTCTCCCAACCAGGTTTTGCCCTAGACTGTCTCAGTGTAGACACCCGCGCCCAAGCCACAACCCCAAAGGGCGTTCTCCGCGCCCCTCCGCGGACAAAAAGGTGTTTTTCGCGTACTTGGCAGTTCACTAAAACCAAAAAATTGACAACTAAAAACCGCCGTTCCTCAGCCTCAATAACTGACACAAATATGGCATAAAATAAACCTTTATGCCACTGAAATGACATAATAAATCTGTTAAACTGTCTAATGGATATAGATCCCATGTGAAGCCGCGAACATGCGCAACGACTCGCAACTGGAACAAGGAAGTTCCTCCTGCCTTCCCGAAAAGCAGGAGCTTCTGGTCCCGCCTGGGATCTGCATCCCAGCTACATTTTCCAAAGTCTTTCGCCCTCAAGCCAACCCTGGAGACGGACAGATGATTGCCCGCATTCAGCCGTTGCTGCCTGATGGCATCCTCGCCGCGAACACCCTGCCCCGGCATTTCGAGTTCGCGCGCACGCCGCTTGGTTCACCCCAAATGTGCCAATTGGCGCATTCCAAAGGGGGCACACCATGACAAAATTGATTGATACCGCAATCGTTCTAATCGGCCTGCTTGCGGCCGTCTATACGTGGCCCGTGTCTAAACCGCTGACCTTCGTTGTGGTCGGCAGCCTGTACGGGTTCCTCGTATGGCGCATCTTCAGCAACGCAAAACGGGAGAAAAAAACCCGCCAGTGAGGCCGGCGGCCATGTGGGGCGACGGTTTCACCAGTCCGGATCGGACAGCAAAGATGCAGCTGCACACTGGGCTGACCGCCTGCCTCGACTTCTGCAACCATGAGTGACCGCGTCAAAGTCCCGACGGTCGCACGCCGGCGGAAGAGCATTTCGCGCCGTGATGGCGGCATAAATCACATCGCTGACCGCACCCTGTTGTGTGGGCCGTGCAACCGCCTGAAGATCAACGCGTTTACCTTGTCTGGCTTGCGCCGGGAGAACAAAAAACGTGGCTACCTGGCGAACCTGTAGGAGCCCCAAATGCCTGAAGTCATAACGGAAGTGTGTTCCTTCGCAGGAAGTGACAACTGCATTTCGTCGGATAGCTTCAGCCGGTAGTTCCGTCCAGGCCAGCCTGTCGTGCGCAATGCTGCGTGTACCCAGGACTCAGTGGCACGGATTCTCGCCACGTCTCTTCCCGTGGAACGGCGGGCGGCCTGACCGTCTAGCCAAGTAGATGGCTCCCAAACTATGGAACAGAATCAGGTAGTCCGCGATGTGGAAGAGACCGGCATTCCCGCCGCCAAAGACGGGTTGATACTGCTCACTGTGGCGGAATTAGCCGCGCCCGGCGAAAAGCGTGAGTTCTTCAAAACACCTATCTCGACTGCGAAGGGGACGGGCGGCTTTTCAAGCGGAACCATAACGCCGGGAAGCATTTCATTTGCGCTCTTGCGCATGGCTGATCGCGGGACAATTGTGGAGTTGAAGCGAAGCCAGGACCTGTTGGTTGGCCGTATTGCCGACTACTGCTGGCCCGTTGAGATTGCGATGGCTTGAAAGAGACAGGCGCTCTGAACCAGTACATCCCGCATTTTGCCGCTCTGCTGGCCGGCGGGCTGGTAGCCTATGCAACGGGTAGCTTTATTCTCACCTCACTGGAAGGCGAGAGAATATCATGGCGAGTCAAGCTGGCTGTCGTCTTGTTCGTCTTGACCTCCAGTTCGGGTCTGATTGCCTTCCTGTTTCGAGAGACGACTATCGACATTGCGCTATCTTACGCGCTCGGCTTTTCGCTGATATTGATCCAATTCAGACGGTGAACCGAAGTAGAACGCGGCCGGCGAAACAAGTTGATGGAAACAGAACTTCGCCGCGGCGTCCGTACCGGAAATATCCGAGGCCCGAACCGCACGCAACATCCTGGCCAGCTGCACGTCGACCAGCATGAACAATGACGCTGCGTTTGCCGGACATGCTCTTTACGACGAGCTGAGACGGCGTCGGCGATAGATCAGGTAGGAGTTCACAGTGAGCAGACGGGAGCTGCGGCATATCACAGTGGAGAGCGGCCGGGAACTGATTAGCGGGCGCGACCAGATGGACGATTGGGCCATCGAGGGGCTCACACCGGTCTTAAGGCAGGCTATCGAAAGCGGCCGGCGCACCCCGGTCTTGGGCGGATACTGGATACAATGCCAACTGAGGGACGGCGGCCTCGCCGTCGGCATAGGCCATGCGGCCGCGGGAGAAGGGCTTCTCATCAGCATGACCGTGCAGCCGGCGCGCGTCGGCGATCTGCCGGTCCTGCGCGTCCGCACAGTCGGTCTGCAGGCGCAACTGGCATCCGGCGCCGGCAGCGAGCTGTACCGGATCGCAGGTGAGTTAAGCGACATGGAAAGATGCATCGCGTGGGCCTGGCTGGCCGAACACGAAGAAGGCGGGGGATAAATGCATCGCTATGTTGACGAATTCTCAGGCCGTCATAATGAACGACCACTGGACACAGTAGACAAGATGGCCGCCATCGTAGCCGGCGTTACAAATGTGCACGTAGCGGCCTGGGCCATCAAGTCGGTTCTGCCTGCTTGGGCGCAAGTGCGGCCGTCACACCGTCAAAAACGACAATTTGTCGCATTTGCTAACGCTCCGGCGGCGCTTACGCAGAGAAAGCCAGCCGCGAAGTGACCCAGGCACGTCAATACAGCCGACCGCACCAGGGCTGTTCTAAGCGCTTTTTCAGGCATGAAAGTAATCCACACCCATCCTGCCGTAGCGTTTGGCATATCCCCTGAGTTTCCTGACAGCGGCCAATCTGGCAGTTGGGGACGCTTGTGACAGCACCGCCTGGGTACCTGGAGGGCCTGACCATCGACTGGTGGCGGCAGCTGGGGTCCTTCGAACTGACATCGCCGGATCAGCATCAAGCCTGAATAACGGCGTGGTGAACGATTTCCCCATCCGGGTACAAGGAGGTAATGATGTCGAAAGTGCTGCTGATTGCCGCGTGCGTGGTCCTGTTGAACGGCTGCCCGTTTCTGCCGCCGTCTCCCTATCAGCGGGTGATTATTGGCGATTATCCGCCAGGTTACATCGCCATATCGCCAGGGCAGAGCGTGGAAGGGTCCGTTGCAGAGGATTTGCCTGGCTCCGTCGACATTATCGGCGTAAGTTCTGAATTGAGCGGCGAACTCCTGACTGCGACCTTTCACCTTCGAGATCTTCCCGAAGAGGCGGAATACAGTCAGGATCCGGGACATTTTAGACTTAAGACGAATCACTGGATAGTGCTTGTCAGCATTGAGGGAGACCCGCTAACTCCGATGAGTCATCTTGACTATATGTTTCAATCCACCTACTACGATCCGAAGAAAGCGGAGCGTGTCTATGCCAGGCCAACTGAGCCCATGGTTACAGGCGGTTTGTATAAATGCGGTCGCGCCATTGCAGAACATAATGGCATTGAATACACTTCGCATGAATTTATATCAAATAAGGTCGAAGTGACCTTTTCCCATGAAGACGGCACACTGACTCTTGCAGCGCAGATTCCTGGCATCACTGATGAGTCCACCATTGCATTTTGGGCATCGGCTTTTGGTGATGAGGATTATTTCCCGCGCGACGCGGACTGAATGGGAGACGGGTTCCCTCATTTTCAGGGCAACCTCGTAGTCAGAAGTTGCCTTGGTATCTTAGTCTGGTCACTGTGTCGAGCGGACGAGTTGGTTGAATTGAGACATGGGATGTGTGTAAGGTGAAAAGGGTTTTGGGGATCGCGGGCTGGATTCTGTTGGGCGCCGTGATTGGGGGCGTTGTGGACAACGTGATGGAGTCGGGTGAAGAGGGGTTGAGTGTTACGCCGGTGGTGGTGACGGTATTGGTTACGCCGGAGGTTGTTGCTACGGCAACTTTAGCTGATCGCAATGGTTCTGGTGAGTTGGTGCCGAAAGTGATGGTGAAGAACTATGGCATAGCCATCAGTTCGGGTCCTGGGGCTGGTTACGACATTGTTGGGAATGCCTCCATGGGGAGCGAGTATAGGATAGTGGGGCGGAATCCGGCCGGTGACTGGTGGATAATTGTCTTTGTGGACAAAGAGGGTCAGGAAACGCATGGATGGTTGTATGCGCCATTCGAGAAGGCTGTGAATGCCGATGGGGTTAAGGTGGTGGAGGTGCCGTCGACGCCAACGTTGATTCCAACACCGACATTTACGCCAGGTGCCGGTTGAGTCCCGGTAATGTCCTCGTAACGGCACGGGGGCGCACGGCATGGGCATGAGCAAAATGGGGAGGGGCCATCTCTGTTATCGAGTGAAGTTTGTTCGGGATAGTGACGGGGTTGCATGCGGAAGGTGATGGTGTGGGGTAAGGTATGAGCACATCGGAAAGTCATTGATCGACGCCAAAACGACAGGGCCGGTTCTTGCCGTCTGTGTTTGGTGCCTGCCCGTCAGAGCATCCAGTGCCCTGTCAAATGCGACAATTTGTCGTTTTTGCGGATGTCTCTGTCGCAATCGAATGAACCGTCGAGCCGTCCTGGCCGGTATGCCCCGCTCCCTAGAATCCCGTGTCCATGCGTCACGTGGAAGCTGCTCCTTGATGCACAGCGGGGCATCGTCAGCTAGCCAGGCCTCTTCGACCGTCCGCCGTGCCAACTGCTCAAATGCCCGTGGCTGCTTCTCTGCCTCCTGCCATTACGCCGTTATCGCACCCATGTACAGACCCCGCGCCTGGCGCCCGCTTTTACACCGTTGGGATCGCCCTATGCGCCTCTCGCCATTCAATAAATGTCTGGCCTTTGTGTTGGAATATCACCAGCTCGGCATTGCAGGGACACTCTTCGCATTCGAATGCAATGCTCACACCGCTGCGGCGTGCGGAAGGATTGTCTCCGGTCGCTTCGGCGACGTTGCCCTCCTGAGTAATCCGTATGCCGCCAACATCTTCGTCCTCTTTACGGTTCCACACTTCAACTGCCGTCTGATGCAGATAATAGAAACCGCATCGCGGACAGCAGAGAGAATCGTCATCGACGTCAAATACGGGAAATGGCTCCATGCACTCACCTCCGGAATGAGAAAAAGTTGAACGTGTTTCAAACGTGCCGAGGTTCTTGCTATTATACAGTTGCAGACCGGTTTACACGCTGAATGAGTTCTTGTTTCGAAAAATTTGACGAATACACATCGAAAATAACATAGAAATTGTTCGAATCGCCTGAACCTCCATCCATGCACGCAGCACGCGTTCTGATCATCGGCCTCAGCGCCGTGATCGTCGTGCTCGCCCTCGCGCTCGTGACCATGACGATCGGCCGCTTCGCTGCACCCGCCGCCATCGATGAGCCGGACGGCGTAAACGTCCTGGCAAACAGTGACGACGACTGCGTAACCTGCCACCTTCAACAGACGCCGGGCATCGTTGAACAGTATGGCCACAGTACCATGGCCGCGGCCGGCGTATCCTGCCAGGACTGCCATGTCGTAGATGAGGGATATCCCGGCTCTGTGCCGCACGCAGGTCTGTATGTGCTGAACCAGCCGACCACCGCCATCTGCCAGAACTGCCATGTCCAGGAGGTCGCACAGTTCAACCAGAGCCGTCACGGCCTCCCTGCTTACGTAGCCTATGCCGGCGAAGATGTTCTGACAGCTGCCCACAAGCAGATCTATGCCTCGATTCCCGAAAGCGGAAACGATCCGGAAGCTACTCGCGCCCGCAACGCCCTCCACGAACTTGAGGGCGAAGCCATCACCCGTTTCGCCTGCGAAGGCTGCCATGACATCGGCAAACCTGCCGCCGACGGCTCGGTCGGCCAGTGCACAAGCTGCCACCTGCGCCATGAGTTCAGCCTGGAACAGGCCCGCAAACCGGAAACCTGCAACTACTGCCACATCGGCCCCGACCACCCCCAATGGGAGATCTACCAGGAATCCCCCCACGGCATTGCCTACGCCACCGGGGGCGACAGATGGCACTGGGACGCCGAACCGGGTACCCTGACCGCGGCCGACTTCCCCGCGCCGACCTGCGCCACCTGTCACATGAGCGGGTTCGGCAGCGCCGGCACAACCCACGACATCGGCGACCGGCTGACCTGGTTCCTCTTCGCCCCGATCAGCAGTCGCCGCCCCGCCTGGCAGGACAACAGAGTGCGCATGCAGGGCGTCTGCCGCGAATGTCACAACCAGAACTTTATCACCGAGTTCTACGATGCCGCCGACGCCGCCACCGAGCAAGTCAACGCCTGGGTCAACGAAAGCAATGAGCTGATCGCCCCCCTCAAAGAGCACGACCTTCTGACCGCAGCCCCCTTTGACGAGCCGATCGACTTTACCCACTTTGACCTGTGGCACCACTGGGGCCGCACCGCCAAATTCGGCGTCTGGATGCAGGGCCCTGACTACGTGCAATGGCACGGCGCCTACGAGATCCTGCGCGACATGGCGAAGCTGCGCGTCGAGGTGCAGGAAAAGCTCGATCAAGCCGGCCTTGAATCCGCCCTCTCGGAATAGCGCATCGAAAATGCCCGTAGACTCCCTGGGCCGCAACAGGGCTCCCTCTTCCTCCAATACATCCCTCGAAGAGGACGGCACGCGCCGTTCCGGCGCCCGCGCGAATCAGCTGCTCCTGACATTTTTCTCCCCTCACCGGCTGCCGCAGACTCGCGATCAGCTGATGCTCGCGATGGTCGCTCTCAACGAGCTTTTCCTGGGGCTTGAGGTCTATCTGGCCCACGGCGCCAACGGCACAATCGTTCCCGGCGAATGGCTCCCAATCTATTACGGCCTCAGCAGCGGCCTTCTTCTGATTCTGGCAGGCCTGCTGGCCACACGTCACAGGACCGCGGCCTCTGTCATCGCTACCGCGACACTGGTCGGCAGCGCCTTGATCGGCTTCCTCGGCGTCTACTTTCATCTGGCGCGCGCCGTATTGCCAACCGCGCCGGCCGGCGAGCGGCTGACCTTGAATCTGCTCGTATGGGCGCCGCCCGTCTTAGGTCCTCTGGCCTATTCCCTGGCCGGCCTGTTGGGCATAAGTGCCGCCTGGCATGAATTTCCGCCTACAAGCGGCCGCCTCGTGATCTACAAGGAGAACGCTATCCGCCTTCCCTATAGCAAAACCCGGGCCTATATCTTCACGGTCGGCATGGGTACACTGTCCGCCCTTGTCAGCAGCGTCCTCGACCACGCTCGCACCGGCTTTGAAGGCGCGTGGCTCTGGTATGCCGCAGCGATTGGCGTTTTCGGTACGGTCGTGCCTGTGGCATATGCTGCAATCGATAGACCCTCGCGTATCGACTCGTTTACCTACATAGTTGCCATGCTTTTCCTGATCGGTACGGGTGTGCTGGGATCCTTCCTGCATGTTCGATCCGATCTGGTCTTCGAACATATCGTCGTACTCGAACGATTCTTGCGCGGCGCACCCCCTCTGGCGCCCCTTCTCTTTTCCAATCTGGGCATGCTGGGGCTGATCGCCTTGCTTGCCCCCGAACTCCTGCAGACAATCAAACGGCCGCCGGTCGGTCCTGGAAGCGGCACCTGGTGGAAGACCGCTCCTGAGTCTTAGACATTTATTCGAGACCGCATCAAAGTCCCGACCTTCGCACACCCGCAGAAGAGCGCTACATTCTCTGATCGCGGCAGACCGCCCCTTGCCGGTTAGAGCACAACGCCTCCGTCTGGATGCACCTTACTCTTTCGTTTCGTGGTCCGAAAATTGGGACCCAACATACAAAAGGACGAAAAATGTCGAAAGTCAGGCTGGGAAGATTCGTCTCGCGGAGATTGCGGGCTGTCCTTGCTCTCTTTATAGTCTTCTTTATCGTCTTCATTATTGGCTGGAACATGGGGAGGCAAGAATACGCCTACGGCCTCTACATTGGCGTTGAGCCGCTGCTCTATCCCTGCCCGTATATAGACGCGCCACAGAATCAAACGCCTTGCCCATACAATCCAAACGAGCCGGCGCCTGACGTCGCCGTCTGGTGGCACGGCTGGCCGGGACAGGTTCCTGCGTTGCCGATTTTGCGGCCGACCGCGCAATGCCTGCGCGACATTGCGTTCTTCAAGCTGCCTCCGGTGCCGCAGCCCGAATCCCGGTGAGATGAAGTACCGGCCAAACCACGACGGCAAACTTCGCAGAATCTTCTCCAACCTGCCGCTGAGTCTCTTGACAACGTAGACAAAATGAGAACGCCCGGAGAGGATACGACCCCCCAGGCGTCTGTTATTCCTCTTGTTGGACACACAAATGCTAGGTTCTTGCTGTGGTGGCTCTTACGCAACTGCAAGTATTAGATGTCCCATAGACGGAACCCCCTTGATGGAATAGGATGAATGGTTGCCACCACGGCGTCCATCTCCTCATAGCCAGCAAGGGGGCGCAACGCGCCCACTCATCCCTTTACGACCAACTTTGAGGATGAAACGCTGTGGTAGTAGGCATCCCAATCCAGAGAAAAGGTCGACTCAAGCATGGAACTCCCTTTTCTCGTACACAAGCTGTCGCCACGCCCCAACTGTATCAAATGTGCCGCCAAACTGTGTGATTGCAGGTGCGGCCGGGCAGTGTGCAGGTTGGGCATGTGGCGCTTCGCGCCGGCGGGCGCCGACTCCGGCCAGGCGCGACCAAACGCCCCGCGCCAACCGTGCCGGACCATGCCCGCCTATCCTGCTCCTGCTTTTCTCTGGGAAAACTGTGTCTGTGTGCGGATGCTGCCGAGGTGCGAGATTGAAGGGGCCGATAGCCCCAACAGCGCAGTCGGCAGCATATCTTTCGTGTAGTCAACCAAAACAAGAATCCCCGTCACGAACAACAATCACTTCATATCTACACATAAACCACACCCCCGAAACTCGGTCGCGACAGCGTTGTACACGGCGCGGGCCTCCGACTCGGCGCGAACCGCATCGGCAGCCGAAGGCTCCGGCCACTCGCCGGGATACCTGGCCTGGACAGCCCACCCGGTCAGCTCAGCCAGGTCAACCCGGACGGGCCAACTGTCCGGCAGCAGATTGCGCAGCGCGTTAAGGTCATGAGTGAAAGGAAAGTCGATTGCCTCGAGTACCAGGGCTGCCTTCAACGCCCTTTCCGCGGCCTGCTGCGAATGCCAGCAGACGTGACGCGGGGCAGACGAGCGGTCCGCCAGCAGCCGCCGGGCTGCATCGAGGTCCTCGGCCGCGAAGCGCAGCCAGCGCTGGGCCTCCTGCACGACGAGTTCAGCGTCGTTCATACACGACCTGCCCCTCCCGCAGCGCCGCGCGCAGAACGCTGCCGACGACGTTGCCGCGGCGGGCGATCTCATCCGGTGTGGTCACCACGATGTCCTTGCTGACGGTGAGGTCGCCCAAGGCCCGGCTCATTTCGACCGCGGCGCGCCGCTTGTCCTCTACCTCGTCCATGACGACGAGCAGGTCGACGTCGCTCCAGCGGTTGTCGGTGCCGCGCGCACGCGAGCCGAAGAGCAGGATACGCGCCGGCTGGAAGCGGGCGACAATCCGCTCTACCATGGTATCGACGATGGCTTGATTGGTCACTGCGCGCCCCTGGTCCGGCTGGGCAAAGTTGCCTGTCCCGCGGCGTTGACCGCAACGCGCCCAGTAGGCGACCACCGGCCAACGCTGTACCAGGACATTATACCCCAAGGCAGATTGGGCGCGGCTTTTCTGTTCGTGAATACGGTAGGCCAACATCGAGTCGGTGCGGGATTTCCAAGCTTCGGCGACTTCGACCTAGCGCAAGATTCTGGTGGCCGGCATCGCTCAGGCGCTTGGCGTCCCGTTACAGTTTTTGCCCTGATCCCCATTTTGCACCCTCGGACAGATGTGCTATACTGATGGCCTAACCGCATAAGAACGACCCGGCGCGACTGCAATCGCCCGGGTCCGGACCACGAGAGGAATCCTCATGGCCACCACGATTGTACCCCAATCCGTATTCCAATTTCAAAGCGGCGTCGCGCCTCGGGCATCCCCCCGGGGCTTTTGCGCGCCCAGCACCCACAGGAGGCACCATGACAGATCAGGTTTACGGCCCCAACTACCGGGTCGCCCGCGGGGAAGCGTTCGCCCGTTCCGGGGGGACCTGCCAGGGATGCGGTATGGCGCAGGCGACCGAGGCGCATCATTGGAAATACGTACCCGACGAGGAGGTGACGGGAGACCATCTTATTGCTGTTTGCGGCGTGTGCCATTTGACATTCACGACATTGCGGCGCCAGCTGAGGCGGGGCGCCGACCGGTTCGAACTTCACAGCAGAATTGAGGAGGCAATTGCATCATGCGGTACAGAATCACAGTCAGCGGAGTTAGCCCGATCATCCACCACAACGGGGCAGCCGGGCTTGACACCCGAAGTCCTGTCAGCCGTGAGATCGCAGCGATCGCGGCCAAGCGCGGCGGCAACCGCACCGAAGCCGACGACAAGCGGCTTCGAGAGCTCGAAACCCAACGCGCTCTTTGGCTCGACGAGAGCGGAGCGCCTGCGATCCCGGCAACGGCTATCCGGGCAGCGATCGAAGGCGGAGCCCGCAAGCGCAAGCAGGGGCCGCAAGTCAGGGGCGGGTTGATAGTGCTGAGCACTACTTTCAATTATGACAGAGAGAAGTACGGCACCTGTGTTGAGAAGCTTGGCCGATCGACGCAGTACACCGTTCCGGTTGTCGTGCAACGCAATAGAATTCTGCGAACGAGGGCGAAGTTTGATACGCCCTGGTCCTGCACGTTTGAACTGGATGTGGACGATGAGCAGATCGACCAAAGCCATCTGCTTGAGTGGTTGGACATTGCCGGCCGCCAAATTGGGCTCGGGGACTGGCGTCCGGAGAAAAGCGGTATGTTCGGTCGGTTCTCTGAGCCGGTTATCGAAAAAGCCGAACAGGCCGAGGTACGGCATGGTATAGCGTAGCAGGGCATGGAAATCGAGGCCCGGCTGGGTGTGGTTTGGCGAGGTACGGCGAGGCAAGGCTTGGGTAGTAGGGCGAAACGCTCCGGGCATGGCTTGGCATGGCGGGGCAGGGTACGGCTCAGCTTGGTGTGGTAAGGCATGGCAGTGCCCGGCGAGGCTTGGGTAGTACCGAGAGGGGCAGGCGACAACGCCTGCCCCTCTCTCTATGCAAAACGCAAGGCGCATCCACAGATCGATCGGCTCAAGATGGAACTTGAGTGGTTGAAAAAGAATCGTCGTCCCCTCGTAATTCGACGAACAAAGGAGACTGCTCCCCGTTGTAGGCTTTGACGATCGCGCCGGACTTCTGTATCATCACCACATCACCGCTAGCACACCACGACCTGAAGAATCTGTAACCGTACAATCCCAGTCTGAGGATTGCGCCTTTCATAAGATGGAGGGAGGCTGAACCGGGTGATGAAAGCAAAAATACCGCTGGTGCTGGAGCCTCAGCCCGAAGGGGGCTACACCGTCACCTCGCCGCTACTGCCGGAGCTGATAACCGAGGGCGACACCATGGCCGAGGCCCTGGCCAACGTGGAAGACGCCTTTGGCGCGGTTGTGGAGATATACCAGGACAGAGGCCGTCCACTGCCGTCGAGCCTCTATCTGGAAGATGCGAACGGCCCCTTGTCCGTCGAGACAATCGTCTCCGTCCCGTGAGATACAGGGAGGCCGCCCGCAAGCTGGCGAACCTGGGGTGTTACGAGATTCCAAGGCGAGGCGGAGGCTCTCACAGGAGATGGTTCAATCCGGGAACGCAAAAAGACGCTGTGCTGCCCGACTGGGGCAGCCGGGACCTGAAAACCGGGACTCTGCGCTCGGCAATCAGACAATTGGACCTGGACTGGGAGCAATTCCAGAAGGCGTAAAGCCGGGAGCACCGAAACATGGCCGGCGTAATCACGCCAGCCACTTGGCGGCGCGGCCGGCCTCCTCCGACCGCGTATAGACCTCGACCATTCTTGCCGTCTTCCAGCGTCCCTGCGCCATAATCTCGTGTGTGGGCGCGCCGGCCGCGGCCATGCGCCGCGCCATGCCCACCCGCCCCGAATGCCCGGAAAAACCCCGCCCCAGGCCCGCCACCGCGGCCGCGGCCCGGATGCGCCGCGAGATCGAAGCGGCCGACAGTCCGAACACCGAAGCCGCCCCGGCCGCGTCCGCCGGCCGTATCGCAGTTAGCGCCTCGACCGACGCCGGTGTCAGGTAGACCGTGCGCGCCTCCGCCTCCGTCTTCGAGCGCCCCACGGTCAGCCGGCCCGAGCCGTCGTCCCAGCGCACAACGTCATCCCAGGTAAGCGCGGCCGCTTCAGAGCGGCGCAGGCCTGCGTCCGACAGCACCCGGCACAGCGCAATGTCGACCAGCCCGCGGCGCCGCGCCTGCCCGGGCGACTCCAGCTTGCCGCCCCGCCCCACGCGCGGCGTACACGCGGTCGCGGTGACAACCGCCAGCGCCTCCGCGGTCAAGGCGTACGCCTGCCGCGGCGCTGCCGCCTGGCGCGCCAGCCCGCTTATCGTATCGGTCACGACCTGGTCGTTCGCGGTCGGCTCGACACCGACGAGCGCCTGCACCTTGCGCAGCGCGGCCACCGTCATCCGCAGCGAGGAGATGCCGGCGCCGTCAGCGGACCGTTCCTGCAGGTAAGCGCGCAGCGCAAACGGCGACGGCGCCAGCGCATGGACGCCCCCTAACGCGGCCCATCTTCCCCAGGCCGCCAACGCGCTGCCGTAGGCGCGGCGCGTGTTGGGCGCGAGCGCTTCCAGCGCAGCCTCGAAGCGCGTCGACTGTTCGGAGTCGAACGGTCTGAAGAGTCCGGGCGCCGCGTCCTGGATGGCGACCAGGACGCCTTCGCCCGCGCTGGTCGGCGCCGCGCTCATCGTTCTATCCCCTGGCTGTAGAATCCCATAAATAGTTCCTATTCATAAACACGCGATAATTTGACTTAACATCCATTTATATAACCCAGTATACACCACCAATAGACGGACGCGAAGCGGCCGAATCCGGACAAATTGCGAGGTATCCCGGCTACCCCCGTGCGGTTTCAGGCGCCTCACGGGCCTCCTGTGGTGTTTTTATTTGGATGAGGAGGGTATAGCTGAGTTCTTTGACTGACTACGCGAAGCTAGCCAACCTCTTCCACGATGCCGGCCGCGGCTGATCCGCGCAAAGCCGCCCATCTGCGCACAGAGTACCCGAAGCGCCTTTTGCTGTCCTCCGCGTCCCGCCGCGGATCGGTTCAAGCCGCCGCCACTCGCACCCAGACAATCCCTTCAACGTGCTCGAAATGACCGTCCGCCGAAACCAGATCCGCGCCGCCCTTCACGTCCACCCAGGACAATAGGCGGATCCTGCAAAGAGCCCATTCCTGTATCCTGTGTGCGACTGAGGGAGGCGAAACCTGTTGGAACCAGCCTCCCACTTCATTCGTTTCAGGAAAAACCGAACTCTCTGGTTGCCGAAGCCCAGGAAGCCAAAGGGAAGGGCGCGTTGGACTATCTCATCAGAGTACATGTGCCCATATCCACAGCCACACGCCGGGATTGAACTTTGACAGACGCCCTTTTCAGAAACACTGATTGGAAGATGTCCTGGCCGGGCAAGAGCAAAAAATGGCCGATGAAATCGGCTCGCTGAGCGAGGCGCGCGTTCTAAACACGTCTCCGGAGGAACTCTGTGATTACTTCGTGGAGAAGTACAGGGTCGAACCACGCGTTATGGACGGGTCGGAAATCCAGGCCGACTACGGCGACGCTCAGATCGACGTTAGCCAGCGAATCGAATATGCTGTATTAGACCAAAGTAGGCCCACCCGCGTGACTGGCGCTTAAGGGAGTACAAGGCTATGCCATTTCTCACCAATCAGCTCGAGAAGGTAGGGTTTGCGTCTCAACATATGCATTTGAGCGTGTTTCTCAACCTTTGGAAACACGCTCTGAAGCGTATTGGACTCCTATACGTCATCATCCTGCCGCTCTTGCTCGCCCCACAGGCGAGCGCGGCGTCCCGTCCCAACGAATTCGCAGGGGCAGGGACGGCTTCTATCCCGCTTCAACCGGCCACAGCCGACCAATATGTGCCGTTGCTAAATGCCGTCCAGGTCGCGGTCGGCGCCTGGCATACTTGTGCATTGATAGACAACAGCGAGGCTGCCGCGTCCCTATCCGAAGCCACCAGCGACCCGGAGACGGCCGGCTACGCCGTCAAGTGCTGGGGAGCGAACGGGTCAGGCCAGCTGGGAGACGGCACGCAGATGGACAGGAGCATTCCTGTGGATGTGGTGGGACTGTCCAGCGGGGTACAAGCGATCGCGGCTGGCGATTACCACACCTGCGCGCTGACCAACGCTGGCGGCGTCAAGTGCTGGGGGAGCAACACCGACGGCCAGCTGGGGAATGGCACGCAGACAGACAGAGGGGCAGGTCTGTCTGTCCCGGTGGATGTAGTGGGGTTGAGCAGCGGCGTATACGCAATCGCGGCTGGCGGCCGGCACACCTGCGCCTTGGTCAGCAGCGGCAAAGGGTCTGCGGCCCAGTCGACTACGACAGACGGGCCGGAGACGGAGGACTTTGCCCTAACGTGCTGGGGTGGCAATGCGCATGGCCAGTTGGGGGACGGCACGCAGACGGTGCGGAATACTCCCGTGGATGTAGTGGGGTTGAGCAGCGGCGTATACGCAATCGCGGCTGGCGGCCGGCACATCTGCGCCTTGGTCAGCAGCGGCAAAGGGTCTGCGGCCCAGTCGACTACGACAGACGGGCCGGAGACGGAGGACTTTGGCGTCAAGTGCTGGGGTGACAATGCTCACGGCCAGTTGGGGGACGGCACACAGACGGTGCGGACTACGCCCGTGGATGTGCTGGGCCTGGCCAGCGGCGTAGTCGCAATCGCGGCCGATGGCGGCTATACCGGCGACCATACCTGCGCCCTGACCAACAGTGGACAAAGTTCTGCGTCACTGTCCGCAACGGCAGACAACCCGGGGGCAGGGGGCTTTGCCGTCAAGTGCTGGGGTGATAATGCTCATGGTCAGCTGGGGGACGGCACGACCACCTCGCGCAGCACACCTGTGGATGTGAAGGGGCTGAGCAGCGGCGTACACACAATCGCGGCTGGCGCTTCCCACACCTGCGCGTTGACACGAAGTGAGCAAGCATCTGCACTCCTGTCGGCGACGACAGACAACCCAGGGGCAGAGGGTTTCGCCGTCAAGTGCTGGGGAGACAACAGACGCGGCCAGCTGGGAGACGGTACAAAGACGGCGTGGCGTGCAAGGCGGCTCATCCCGCTCGATGTGGTGGGTTTGCCCGACGGCGCACATGCAATCGCAGCCGGCGGCTGGCACACCTGCGCACTGGTCGGCAATGGCGGCGTCAAGTGCTGGGGCGATAACCAATTTGGCCAATTGGGGCAAGGCTCGACAGACCGAACCACCCCTGTGGATGTCGTGGGGTTGCGCGGCGGCGTAGACGCAATCTCATCTGGCGGCCGGCACACCTGCGTGTTGACCAGCGCCGGCGGTGTCCAATGTTGGGGGGCCAACTGGGACGGCCAGCTGGGGGATGGCACGCAGCGAGAGCGGCGCAAACCGGTAAATGTGGTGGGGCTGAGTAGCGGTGTACAGGCAATCGCCGTAAGTGGCGGCGCTGCCCACCAGTGGCACACTTGCGCGCTGACCGGCGCTGGAGGCGTCAAATGCTGGGGAGACAACGACAACGGCCAACTGGGTGACGGTACGCAGACGGACCGGCGCGTCCCGGTGGTTGTCGTGGGGCTGTCCGGCGGCGTACAAGCGATCGCGGCCGGTGGCAGGCATACCTGCGCCCTGACTACCCGCGGCGGCGTAAAGTGCTGGGGGGCCAACAATCGCGGTCAGTTGGGAGACCGTACGCAGACGGACCGGCGCGTCCCGGTGGATGTGGTGGGACTGTCCAGTGGCGTACTCGCGATCGCGGCCGGCGGCAGACATACCTGCGCTCTGACCAGCGCTGGAGGGGTCAAATGCTGGGGCAACAATGGGCTCGGGCAAGTAGGGGACGGCTCACGGCTGATCCCATTCCTGACGAATCGGCATCGGCCGGTGGATGTGCAGGGGTTGAGAAGCGGCGTGCAGGCGATCGCGGCCGGCGCCAGGCATACCTGTGCCTTGACCACCCGCGGCGGCGTCAAATGCTGGGGCAGCAATGGCTCTGGGGCACTAGGGGCTCCAACGAGAACGCCTTACCAGTCCACCTGGGTGGATGTGGTGGGACTGCGCAGCGGCGTACAAGCAATCGCGGCCAGCAATTACCACACCTGCGCGCTGACCAACGCTGGCGGCGTCATGTGCTGGGGGAGCAACACCCGCGGGCAGTTGGGGAATGGCACAACGACAGTTGGGAGCACAGCCAATGTTATCCCGGTAGATGTAGTGGGTCTGTATAGCGGTGTATACGCAATCGCAGCCGGCGACCTGCACACCTGCGCCGTAACCAGCAGCGCGGAAGGGCCCGCTCGTCAGATTTCGGTCGGTGCGGAGCCTTTCGCGGGTGCCGTCAAGTGCTGGGGGGCCAACCGGTCCAACCAGATCGGGGACGGAATGGGCGGTACCTCCCGCGGCGCGCCCGCAGACGTAATCATTCCGCTGCCGATTCCCTGACACGGCCCCATAGATCCGATCACAACGCACAGCTGCCTGGAGATGGTGGTCCGCCCCGACGTATACGTCTTCTTAGTTTGCGCCTGGCGTTATGCCAGGACACGGCGACCAGGGTACCGGTTGGGGTGCCCCAGACCAGAGCTATGACAGAATACAAGCCCATCCGTCTCTGGATTTCTTGCGTGTCAAGCTTTCACCCAAGCCCCTGACCATTTATCGCCCAATATAATCGTTGCGTACACGCTACTTCTGAAGGCTCGGTCCAACCACGAGAGGAAAGACCAAATGAAGAGGTATGCAAGAGGGTTTTCAGCGTTGCTTGCGATTATCGTTATGTCTGCCTGTGTTCCCATTCCACAGGAACGGCCGCCAACGCCCGCGATAGAAACTGTGTTAGAGACTGTGATAGATCTGAGAAGTCTATCCAGTGCGATAGCGAAAATACATTCCGTCAAGAACTCAGACGAGCTGTATTATCGCCTGGCCGAACTGGAAAACTGCCTTTATCAGCCCCCGATCGCTTTCAAACAAGCCTTCACTGACAAAGAGACAGAAAGAATACTCATATACATGATAGGCTCTGTCCACGCAGCTGCGCTTGCTAAGCGTAAGCAAGACGTTAAAGACGGGAAGCTGGATGGACTTCACAACTCTGCCGACGACAGCAGAGAGGACAAGCTTCTTCAGGAAATTGGCTGGGCCATAGAAAGGTGTCGCGATTCTTAGATCGACGCTGTTTAGGCCGGCCTTTCACAAAAGCGAGATAAACCAAGCAACCAACACGCCTCTATCTAATGAAACCAATAGGAAAAAACACCATGTTGAGACAGCTTCTGATTGCCGGGCTCGCGCTGCTGATCACCGCCTGTGTGCCCATACCGCAGGAGCCGCCGAAAACAGACGCATCGCCACAAGCGTCACCATATGACAATGTATGTTTCCGAGATCAATTGCTCATGCTGCCAGGGCAAAGCGTAGAGGCGCCGATGTCAGACGAATTGCCCGATTACTTGGATATTGTCGGCGTGAGCTCCGATCTGGATGGCGAAACCTTGTTCGCGACTTTTCACCTCCGTGACATTCCCGAAGAGCTGGATCTCAGCACAGAGGACGCGAAAGTCAACCGAGCGGAATACACCTTGGTCGTGTTTATCAGCCTTGAATATTCTCCCGATGATGAATTCCCCAGGCCTGATTATGCTCTTTTCGCCGTTTTCAGCTGGGACAGGCCTACGCAAGAGGCGACCGAAGCCTCAACCATGCTTTTTCTTGCCGCCGTATCGGAATTCGACCCAGCTATCTACGAAAATCTGGAAGAGGATGAGGGAGAAGATGGGGGAGGCGAGCCATATACGGAACTGGAAAACAAGGTCGATGTGCTGATCTCCGATCAGGACAACACGCTGACTCTTGTGGGCCAAATCCCCGGCATCACCGACCAGTCCACCCTCATATTCTCGAACATCCAGTCCGAGTTTCCAACGACGATGCATGTTAATCGCGATTTTGTGCCGTGCCAATCGGGTTGAATGGGAAGCTAAAGCGATCAACTGCAGCGCTGGGGAGATAGCTGCTAAAGACGGGGTATCTCATGTTTGCCGTGGTCGCCTCGGTCGGTTGAGGAGAGGTGCATCTAACTATCGATCTTCTGAAGGCCGCCGACTCAATCGACCAGTTCGGCCGCAGCCGCCAGGAGCACGGCGTCGGCCAGGTCGTCTTGGCCGGGACCGACGCCATGGATGAGCATGTTCTGCGCCGTGCCGGCATCAGGGTTGCTCGTGGTTGCCATACCAGAGGAAAGTGAGGTCGCAGACTGAGCACGAGCTAAGATCGAGAGAGTTGGCGTTGACTTGACACGTACAGTTCCTGGAAAAGGGGGCGGACCGTGAAAGAAAAGTATAAGATCTACATCTTTTCTGTGCTGAGTCACGGTGTTACCGTAGGCGTTGCGGTTCTGATCATCTACCTGATGCAACTCGCTTGGCCTGAATTTGGCCCTCGTGAAAGCCGTTCCTTAAGCCCGGTTTACTCTTTCCTCATCTTTTGGAGTACCGGATTTATTATATTTCCGTTCTCTAACCCCTACGAGACATCTTACCGATATTTCTTTAAGGGCGGCAGGGACAAAAAGCATTAGGTCCCGTTGACGTTTGTTGGGTTCTGTCAGGCCGCCACACTTCCGGCATGAAGCATTCTGACCAACGCGAAGCGTTCAATCTTACCGGCCGGGCCAAACGGTTGCGGCACGTCTTCCTTCCTTGACGCGCTGCACGCATGGCGTGAGTCAAGATCAAATTCGGAACTCCCCAGACTCTTGATCAGAGCGCGCATTGCGAGCGGCCTCAGTCAACGGGGCCTGGCCGATCGCCTCGGGTTGAAGGAGCAACAGATTCAGCGCTATGAGGCGAGCGACTACGCTTCCGCAAGCTTTGCCAGAATTAAGCGGGTGGTGTCTGCTTTAGGCATGGAGTTGGACGATGCCTTGCCGGCCGGCGAAGAATACCGCAAACGCGGCATCGCACCACCTCCACCAGGTGAACAGGAAGAGCTGATCATCCTCAAGGATTAAAGGACCGGTACTGACTATCACCGCGCTTTCAATCGGTGCACGCGAGGGTCATGTAGGCGACGCGAAAGGTCGCGTCACTTCGGGGCGGAAACAGGTGCTCAAGGCGCCGTTTCCCAGTCGACTGCCGCGAGAAACTGAACTGCCCTGCCGCCAACAGCGTAGGGCGGCCGCTGCGCATTGCAAGGTACTGCAACTACCCTCATGCGATTTCAGGCGCTCTACGGGCCTCCTGTGCGGGAAAGTTTGTTCTAATCGAGCTGAAAACAGGCAAAAACGCCGGAATCGGGGCGAAATGCCCGATTTCGGCGTCTGTCACGTCTAAGGGGTGTCAGATGCTTTTTATAATTTATATAGGGAAATGTAAATTAGTCTTTGAATGACTACGGGAAAAATAATCTTCCACCAACTATCCTGAATCCTCGAGGTCACCGCCGATGACGCCGCAATTGCGGACGATGCTGTCCCAGACGCGCAATTCGTAGCCGGTGACAGTCGGCGCCCTTTTGCCGGCCATGCGGTACACGAGGCCGACGCGTCCGGAGTGGCCTGAGAAGTCATCGCTCGGACCAGTTGCTTTGGCGGCCGCCTTCACGCGCCGCCGACGCTGGCAACTAACAGCCAGATAGCGGCCAGATTCTCCATTGTAGCCGGCGTGAGGCCGACGCATACTCCGGCCAGCGCTTCCACGGCTCGTTCCTCGCACGCTTCAACGTCGACCGCTGGATCTGCTGAGCAAAGCGAATAGTCTCAACGACCGGATATCCGCCAAAGAGCACCCGATACTCCGACAAGAGCGTGCTGCAGCTGTCTGGATGTGCTTTGTCTTCCTTGTTTCGTGAGCCAGAGATAGGGGCCCACGATAAGAATGGTACTTCTCGGACAGGGATATGCCGCCTAAGGCATGAGCCCATCCCCTCGCGGGGATTCGTTCTTTTCTGACCGTTGAACTTCCCGGGCAGGGTGAAAATGTGGTCATCCTGAGCGCACACTACGACACGGTTCGGAACTCCGTGGGCGCCAACGCTTCCGGTGTGAGCGTGCTGCTGACGCTGGCAGCTATGCCCAACGCCTATCGCAGGCCGGCAACGACGGACGAAGGCCAAGCTAGTCGCTAAAGCCCGAAGAAGAACTAGCCCCCGAAAGTCAAAAAGAGAACAACGAGAACCCAGGCCAGGCAGACAAATGCTGTGGCACCTATAACAGCGCCCGGTCTCACAATCTTGCTGAAGTCCTCTCCTCTGCGCAGATCGAAGAACAGCAATAACGGCAACAGCGTGACAAGCGTTCGTGACAGAAGGGAAACGGAAAGACCCCTGTAATAGGGATGTATCCCGAACACGTCCCAGCCGGCGGAAGAAAAAAATAGAACTCTTGGCAACTCGGAGTAAAGGCCATGCCATAAGACCGCAGCCAGAAAGAGCCACACATTCAGCCTGCGCACGCTAAACATAACGAGAAGACACGTGCCTACATTGAAAATCGTTTCGACCACCCCCCAGGCCAATGCGAAATACAGCGCCTCCTCCCAAGAAATCCCTCGGTTCAAGAGTTCCATCGTTTCGACAAATGAATACTGGAACAGTTCTATTTCTTCCCAGGATTTGGAAACATACTCGCCAAGATGTTGCAGGGCTACCAGACAGCTGTAGCCGAGTCCAAACAACACGCCTTCCTTCCATGTACGCACACTCGTTGCGGGGAAGAAGAGAATCAGCCAGCGAATTCCTTCGCGGAATAGCCCAATAGTGAACGCCATAATAATCCAGGCAGTAGGAACAAGCATAAATATATCAGGAAAGGGGGCTAAGACTTTCCCGAATAATGGATGCGTTAACACTTGGCCCAGAGGTATCTGCACCAGGCCATTGACAGCGAACGCGCCGAAGCCGAAGAACAGACTGCCCCACAGCGCACGGCTGTGTCTTTGCCAGACGATAGCCGCAGCAGCTGGGAGGACGATTATCAGTGACAGTATCGCAACGGACATCTGAATGCCTCTTCCTAAGATGTCTATGGAGAGAGATGAGATTGCTCCCGCCCCATTAGTCTGAGGAGCTACGTTTCAATCCCCTCGCGGGAATTCGTTCTTTTCTGACCGAATCTGGGCGATGCGAGCCGTTTCTGCTGGCTGGATGCGCAGGAAATCGACCTAGAGGGCATCGAAATCGCTAACGCTTATGATTGGACGCTGGACTAGGCGATCGAGGCGCCGGCCGAGGCCAGGTTGGAGCTTATGGTGCATTTGTGGGAGCAGGACTCGGCCGATTGCAGTTCGGCACCGAAGTTTGTCCAAAACTAGAAAACGCTATTTGTAGCTCTTTGAGAGTTGATGTAAAGTAGGTAGTCCCCTCTAAGAGACACTGGCTCAGGGTTGCGACCCTGAACCGGCAGGTCCCCGAGTCGGTGGCTCGAGGATGATGCCCAACACTACTGCAAAACCCCAACAGTTTCCAAACACGATGCGACGTCCGGCGTGCATTGCCGCGCCAGCAATTCGCGCGCCCGAAAAGAGGACACCAAATGGGAAAATAGCTGTATTGTTTCCACTGGCAGACCTAGAGCCAGACCAGTGGGACAGGCCGAAATTGATCATGTTCCCCGATGGCTCTGTACGGCGACTCAGTTATTGGAATGATTTGATCGTTCAGACGGCTCTCTATCTGTGGGAAACGGAAAGACTTACACTCGATTTGCTCCCGGTAAAACGAAATGGAAGTCGACATATTGCAAACAAGACTGGAGTTCATTCAAACGGCCGTCATTTTGTAAATCCGAAATGGCTGTCGGGCAATCTCTTCGCCGTCGAGACGAATGTCGATCGGTATACCAGCGTGAAATGCGCAATCGAACTTCTGGTCCATTGCGCTATAGACCCGCTCGATGTGCATGTGGAGATGCGATGAATAACGAGGAGGACACGTGTGAGCAGGAATCGAAGGCGACGGCGGCGGCCTTATACGGGAAAGGTCTATCCCCGCGTGTGCGGGGGAACCAATGCCGTCAGAAAGCATCGACGTGGCGCTTACGGTCTATCCCCGCGTGTACGGGGGAACCTGCTGCGTGCCGGCCCACTCCCCCTTGCTGTGGGGTCTATCCCCGCGTGTACGGGGGAACCCTTTTCCCAGACGTCCTCATTCATGATCTGGTAGGTCTATCCCCGCGTGTATGGGGGAACCAGCCATATACTCCCGCCGTGCTGTCAGGGTCGGGGTCTATCCCCGCGTGTACGGGGGAACCATTGTGATTCAAGACAACCGATCATATCCTCAAGGTCTATCCCCGCGTGTACGGGGGAACCACCGAACCCAGCGTGAGTGGAGTAGCCAGCCCGGGTCTATCCCCGCGTGTACGGGGGAACCTCGGGGTGCGCCGCCGCGAGCGGGGCGCAGCTCGGTCTATCCCCGCGTGTACGGGGGAACCCCTCGCGGATACTTGCTAGGCGGCAAGCGAGACGCTCTATCCCCGCGTGTACGGGGGAACCGCGGTTTTGAACGGTGGATTTGAAACCAAACCGGCTCTATCCCCGCGTGTACGGGGGAACCCGGCAGATCCCTGTCGAACGTCAATGATGTCAAGGTCTATCCCCGCGTGTACGGGGGAACCGAGGAGATCTGGGAGCAGGGCACTCGCTTCTCAGGTCTATCCCCGCGTGTACGGGGGAACCGACCAGGTACGCAACTTCCTGTCCGCCGGCTATGGTCTATCCCCGCGTGTACGGGGGAACCGATCACCTTCCCTCCCATCTCTTTCCCCTTTCGGGTCTATCCCCGCGTGTACGGGGGAACCTATTTCAAACCGGGCGCACATAATCCATACCAAGGTCTATCCCCGCGTGTACGGGGGAACCTCCATGTGGTGTTGGGCGCATCCTCCACAACGCGGTCTATCCCCGCGTGTACGGGGGAACCCTCTTCTTCCCATCTCGACATAATCCCATAATAGGTCTATCCCCGCGTGTACGGGGGAACCTCTGGCAGCTGCCGCCGTCGATGCAGTCTAACCGGTCTATCCCCGCGTGTACGGGGGAACCGGTTTTGCTGCCACTGTTGGCGAGTTTTTCGAGGGTCTATCCCCGCGTGTGCGGGGGAACCGCGCCTTTTGTGTCGAATAGGGCATAATCGCAAGGTCTATCCCCGCGTGTGCGGGGGAACCGTCTTCATGGCATCGCGGCTGTCGATCGCGTTGGGTCTATCCCCGCGTGTGCGGGGGAACCGTACTTTGCTATCGTATCCTACTCGCTAGGGTAGGTCTATCCCCGCGTGTGCGGGGGAACCAGGTACTGTAGGATCGGCCCTACCCTAGGGTACGGTCTATCCCCGCGTGTGCGGGGGAACCACCTGCGGAAACCGATTTCAAGGACTGGTCGACGGTCTATCCCCGCGTGTGCGGGGGAACCTCGCACACCAGCCACCCGTCCGGATCGTCCCGGATCAACTGGGTCTATCCCCGCGTGTGCGGGGGAACCGTCTGTTGACGAGGTAAAGATGCGAGGCGGAGAGGTCTATCCCCGCGTGTGCGGGGGAACCACACTGCTTATAGGCGGCACCTACGTGCGCCGAGGTCTATCCCCGCGTGTGCGGGGGAACCTTCTAGGGTATACAGGTTCGCGTCGCGAGCAGAGGTCTATCCCCGCGTGTGCGGGGGAACCTTCTAGGGTATACAGGTTCGCGTCGCGAGCAGAGGTCTATCCCCGCGTGTGCGGGGGAACCTTCT